>JAHINZ010000379.1 GCA_018895795.1 Alphaproteobacteria bacterium | reverse complement strand
GAAGGCCGGGGCCCAGATTCAGCCTCGGCCCCCGCGGATGACGCGCCTCCGGTCTGGCGAGAGTCGATGCCTCTGCGAGTTCGATCCGGGCCCCGGCCTTCGCCGGGGAGAGCCGCATGAGGGCGGCTTCAGCCGGTATTGCGCAGGCCGGCGGCGATGCCGGCGACCGTCAGCTGGATCGCCAGGCGCACCGCCTCATCGTCGTCCCCGCCCCGGCGCCGCGACAGCAGCTCCAGCTGCAGGTGGTTGAGCGGGTCGACCGACAGGCCCGCCAGGGCGACGGACTCGGCCAGTTGAGGCTGGTTGTCGAGCAGGCTGGTCCCGCTCCGGATCGCCAGCGCCAGGCTCTGAGCGGCCTCATGCTCGGCCTTGATCGTCTCGAAAATGCGGTTGGCGTTGGCCGGGTCCGGCGACAGGGCCACATAGCGGCTCGCGATGCCCATATGGCTCTGGGCCAGGGCCAGCTCCATGTTCGACAGCAGCGAGGCGAAGAAATCAAAACCGCCGGCCAGGTCCTGGAGTTGCCCCACCGACAGCCCCGCCCGCTGAACGCCGGACGCGAAGCCGTACCAGCCCGGCAGCATGAAGCGCGACTGCGACCACGAAAACACCCAGGGGATGGCCCGCAGGTCCTCGATCTTGCGGCTGGCGGTGCGCGAGGCCGGACGGCTGCCGATATTGAGGCCGACGATCTCGCCGATCGGCGTGGCCGACCAGAAGAAGTTCTCGAAGGCCGGATCGTCATAGACCAGGGCGCGGAAACCCTTGAACGACGCGTCGGCCAAGGCGGTCATGGCCGCGTCGATCTGGGGATCGGGCCGGCTGACCGGGCGGTCGCTGGCGATCAGCACGGCCGCGGCCAGGCTGTCCAGATTGCGCCGGGCCGTCGGCAGGTCGCCAAACCGCCGGGCGATCATCTCGCCCTGCTCGGTCATGCGGATGCGACCCTGGACGGTGCCCGCCGGCTGGGCCAGCACCGCCTCGGAGGCCGGTCCGCCGCCGCGTCCCACCGAACCGCCGCGCCCGTGGAACAGCTGCAGGCCCACGCCCAGCCGGTCGGCCTCGAACGCCAGGGCCGAGGCGGCCCGGGCCACGCCGCGCCGCGAGGCGACATAGCCGCCGTCCTTGTTGCTGTCGGAATAGCCGAGCATGATCTCCTGCACCGGACGATCGCCGAGGATCGTGCGCGAGATCGGCAGCTCCAGCCACTGACGCAGAACCCGGGGCCCCTGCTCCAGGTCCTCGATGGTCTCGAACAGCGGGCTGATCTTCACCGAGGACCGCGGCCCCGCCCCGCCCCAGACCAGACCGACCTGCTTGAGCAGAACCAGCGGCTCGAGGATGTCCGACAGGGTCGCCGACTTGGAGATCACATAGGCGCCCAGGCAACCGCGGCCATAGTCGCGCACCGCCTGGGCCGCGGCCTCCAGGGTCGCCAGCTCGCGGGTGGTCTCCTCGCCATAGGCGGTGAACGGCGACACCAGCGGTCGCTGGTGCGACAGCTCCTCGATCAGCACCCGGCAGCGGGCGGCTTCGTCGAGATTCAGATAGTGCAGGCCCGTCCCGGCGCGCTCGAACAGCTCGTGCAGCGTGCGCTCGTGCACGTCGGCGTTCTGGCGCAGGTCCAGCGCCATCAGATGGAAGCCGCAGGCCTTGGCCACCTCGACCAGGGTGCGCAAGGCCGTGCCGACCAGGCGCGCCCCGCCGTTGCGCTCCAGCGAGTCGATGACGATCGACAGGTCCGCGACAAAGGCGTCGGGATGGGCGTAGGGCTCGACGTCGGTCTCGCCTGTGGCATAGGCCACGGGCTGGCCGGTCAGCTTTTGCGACACGGCGGTCAAGCGGTCGAAGACCAGCTCCAGGACCAGACGATAAGGCTCGTCGGTGCGATGCACCGAGGGATCTTTCGCCTGGGCGGCCAGGGCCAGAAGTTCGTCGGACACCGGCGTATAGGCGGTGGAGATCGCCAGGTTGGACCACAGCTTGCGAACCTCGGCGGCGTACCAGTCGAGGATCACGCGCGATTGCGAGCTCAAGGCCAACTTCAGGGTCTCGCCATTGACGCCCGGATGGCCGTCCCGGTCGCCGCCCAGCCACGAGCCCATCTTCAGCAACGGCGCCAGTTCGCCGTTGTGGGCGATCTGGGCGGTCCAGTCGCCATAGAGGTCGATGATCGCCGGCAGGATCGAGGTGCGGACGATCGACAGGGCGTTGCGGATTTCGTCCTTCACGGTGATCCGCTCGGGCCGATAGAGCCGGGTGCGCCAGACCAGGGCGATCTCGCGGAACAGCCGCTCGCGGATGTCGCTTTCAAGGTCAGCCGGCAAATGGTGGCGGCGCAGGGCCATGAGCCGGGTGATCTCGGTTTCCCGGTCGACCATGCTGCGACGGCGCACTTCGGTGGGGTGCGCGGTCAGGACCGGGACCACGTTCATGGCCGCGAAAATCTTCGCAATGTCCGCGTCGGTCTTGCCGCCGGCCTTCAGGACCTTGACGGCGTCGACCAGAGTACGGGGGCGCTCGTCGCCCGGCTGGGCGTCGGCCTCGGCGTGGCGCCGGCGGCCGGCGACGTCCTCGCCGATATTGGCCAGAAGGGAATGGCTGGCGAAGGCGCGGGCCAGGAACAGGGCCTGATGGTTGGACAGATCCGCGAACAGATGGTCCAGCACCGGCGCGTCGCCGGTGTCCCCCTCCTGGAAAGCATCCTTGCGCGCCTTGGCCACCAGGGCGGCCGCCTCATCGCCCTCGAGATAGGCGATGGCTTCGGACAGCAGCTCGCTCAGCAAGGCGGCGTTCTGGCGGACGTGGCGGCTGGTGGGGCGATCACCGCCGAGCGACAAGGCCGGGTTACGCATGCGCGAGCTCCGCTGACGCCAAAGGCGCCTCTACAGAAGGATGGACCTGGACGTCCCGCCCCATCCGAGGCTGACGTTGCGGCGCCCTTAGCGCGCTTCGCTGTCAGGGAAAACCCGCGCGGCACGATGGTTGCGCTACCATCGCTATTATGGGCGAATCTATGCCGCTAGCGCGCCAGCCAACCGCCGTCCACGGGCAGAGTAATCCCCTGGACATAGTCCGCCGCCGGCGAGGCCAGGAACACGGCGGCGCCGCCCAGATCGCTGGGCTTGCCCCAGCGGGCGGCTGGAATCCGCGCCAGGATCGAGGCGTTGCGATCGGCGTCGTTGCGCAGGGCTTCGGTATTGTTGGTGTCGAAATAGCCCGGCGCGATGGCGTTGACGTTGATGCCCTTGGTCGCCCACTCGTTGGCGAGGATCTTGGTCAGGCCGGCCAGGCCGCTCTTCGACGCGGTATAGGACGGCACCCGGATGCCGCCCTGAAAGGAGAGCAAGGAGGCGATGTTGATCACCTTGCCCGCGACGCCGTTGACCGGCCCCTGTTTCAGAACCTGACGGGCGAAGGCCTGGGTCAGGAAGAAGACGACCTTCAGATTGGTGTCCATCACTGCGTCCCAGTCGGCCTCGGAGAAGTCGAGGGAGTCCGCGCGGCGGATGATGCCGGCGTTGTTGACCAGGATATCGACCTTGCCGAACGCGGCCAGAGTCTCGTCGATCACGCGGTGGACGGGCTCGATCGAGCCGAAGTCGGCCTTGATCGACAGGAACCTGCGGCCCGTCGCCTCGACGGCGGCCTTGGTCTCGGCAGGCTCGCTGCGGCCGGCGGCGGCGATGTCCGCCCCGGCTTCGGCCAGCGCGACGGCCACGGCCTGACCCAAGCCGGTATTGGCGCCGGTGACGAGGGCGACCTTGCCTTCGAGGCTGAACGGATTGGCCATGGTGTGTTCCTGCTCAAAAAGCCTGTCATCCCGGGCGGCCTGAAAGGCCGATCCGGGACCACCGCAAACGTAGGCGCTCGTGGCGGTCCCGGCTCTTCGCTTCGCTGCGGCCGGGATGACAACCGCAGAGACATGAGCTCGAAAGCCCTATTTCAGCTGGCAGATGTCCAGCACGTTCATGTCGGTATAGTCGAGGTTCTCGCCGCCCATCGCCCAGATGAACGTGTAGTTCGAGGTGCCAGAACCCATGTGGATCGACCACGGCGGGCTCATCACGGCTTCCTCGTTGGCGATCACGATGTGACGCATCTCGTCCGGCTCGCCCATGTAGTGGAAGACCCGGTCGTTCTCGCCCAGGCCGAAGTAGAAATAGGCCTCCGAACGACGGTCGTGCAGGTGGGGCGGCATGGTGTTCCAGACGCTGCCCGGCTTCAGGACGGTCATGCCCAGCAGCAGTTGGGCCGACTTGCAGGTGGTCGGCACGATGTACTGGTAGATGGTGCGCTCGTTGGAGGTCTCCAGCGCGCCGCGTTCCAGCGGCACGGCGTTGGCGAATTCCAGTTTCTTGGTCTCGAACGCGGCGTGGGCCGGCAGGCTGGTCAGGTAGAAGCGGGCCGGGTTGGCGGCGTCGACACTTTCGAACACCACGTCCTTGGAACCCATGGTGACGTAGATGCCGTCGCGCGGCTCGATGTCGTAAGCGACGCCGTCGACCGTGACCTTGCCCTTGCCGCCGCCGACATTGATCGCGCCCAGTTCGCGGCGTTCCAGGAACGGGTGGCCGGCGGCCGAGGCGGGCTCGGTCTGGTCGGGCAGCTTCACGCCCTTGGAGATCGGCGCCGCGCCACCGATGACGAAGCGCTCGGCGTGATTGTAATGCAGGACGATGTCGTCCTCGGCGAACAGGCCGTCCATCAGATAACGATCGCGCAGATCGTCATTGCTGACCGAGAACATCATGTCCGGATGGGTGGCGTGATAGGTCTTGCTGAACATTATGGGGCTCCGGAGATCTTAATGGGCGGCTTTGGCCGACGCGGAGGTCGGCCGGGGTTGGTCGAGTTTGTAGGCGCGCTTGGGCAGGGTGTAGGTCAGGTCGACGATCAGTTCCTGGGCCTCGACGAGGTCCATGCGGTGTTCGGCGACCATGCGGGCCAGGAAACCGCTGTCGACACGGCGGGCCACGTCGTGGCGGGCCGGGATCGACAGGAAGGCGCGGGTGTCGTCGTTGAAGCCGACGGTGTTGTAGAAGCCGGCGGTTTCGGTGACCTGCTCGCGGAAGCGCATCATGCCTTCAGGGCTGTCATGGAACCACCAGGACGGGCCCAGCTTCAGCACCGGATAGTGCCCGGCCAGCGGAGCCAGTTCGCGGCTGTAGACCGTCTCGTCCAGCGTGAAGAGGATGATCGACAGGCGCGGGTCGTTGCCGAACTTGCTGAGCAGCGGCTTGAGCGCGCTGACATATTCCGTCTGCATCGGGATGTCGGCTCCCTTGTCGCGGCCGTGCGAGTCCAGCAGCCCGACATTATGATTGCGGTGCGAGCCGGGGTGGATCTGCATGACCAGCCCGTCGTCCAGGCTCATCTTGGCCATTTCCGTCAGCATCTGGGCGCGGAACAGCTCGGCCTTGTGCGGCGTCACCTCGCCCTTCACCAGGCTCAGGAACAGCGCCTCGGATTCGGCGTCGCTCAGGTCGGCGGTGGCGGCGGTCGGGTGGCCGTGATCGGACGAGGTGGCGCCCGCGTCGATAAAGGCCCCGCGGCGCAGGCGGTGGGCTTCCAGATAGCCCCGCCAGCTAAAGACGTCCTGGCCCGAGACCTCGGCGAAACGTTCAAAGGCCCGGCCCGAGCGCTCGTCCTCAAAGTCGATGACGGCGTCGGGACGATAGGCCGTGATCACATGGCCGCCCCAGCCGCTGTCGCGGATGGCGTGGTGGTGCTTGAGGCTTTCGTGCGGCCCTTCGGTGGTGGCCAGGGTCTCGATATTGAAGCGGTCGAACAGGGCGCGCGGCCGGAAGGCGTCGGTGGCCAGGGCCTCATTGATAGTGTCGAAATAGAGGTCCGAGGTTTCGGCGGAGAAGAACACCTCCATCCCGAACACCTGGCTGAACACGTGGTTGAGCCAGATCCACGACGGCGTGCCGCGAAACAGATGGAAATTCTGGGCCAGCAGTCGCCAGGCTTCCCGAGGATCGGTTCCAGGAACGCCGTCCTTGGAGCGCACCTTCAAGGCGTCCAGCGAGATCCCTTGGCTGTAGAGCATGCGGAACAGATAGTGGTCGGGCGCCAGCAGCAGGTCGGTGGCGTCCTGGAACGGATCGTTGGTCGCGAACCAGGCCGGATCGGTGTGGCCGTGCGGGCTGATGATCGGCAACCCCTTGACCGTCGCGTACAGCTCGCGCGCGATCGACCGCGTGCGCTCGTCCGCGGGAAACAGGCGGTCGTCATGAAAAATCAGAGGCCTAGCCATGGATTTCTCCTGTTTCCTCTCCAGCCGGCGGCTTGGTGGCGAGCCGCTTCTGACGCGCGCTTGGTAACCGGTGTCATGACTGGATGCAAGCCAGCCTCTTTCCGTCCCAGCCTACACCGAAGGGGCGGGCCCCGACGACTCCCGAACGACCAGGGTGGGCTCGGTGCGGGCGGGATCGCGCTCCTCCCGCCGCTCGCCGCGCTCGGCATCGATCAACTTCTCGGCCGCCATCCGGCCGATCTCGCGTGTCGGCGTACGGATGGTGGTCAGAGGCGGCCAGACCGCCTGAGCGATCTGGAAGTCGTCAAAGCCTACGACGGTCAGGTCTGCTGGCACATTCAGTCCGGCCTTGCGGGCCGATTGCAGCACGCCGGCGGCCATTTCATCATTGCCCGCGAAGATCGCGGTCGGACGCGGCAGCCGCGCCAGCAGTTCGTCGCCGCACGCCATGCCGGATTCAAACGTGTAGGCGCCCTGGATGATGTCGCTCGGCGCCAAGGCCATGCCGCGCTCAGCCAGCGCATCCTCAAAGCCCCCTCGCCGCTCGTGCGACGAGCGAAAGCTGTCAGGGCCCGAGATGAACGCAATGCGACGGTGGCCCAGATCCAGGATGTGGCGCGCGGCCTGCGCGCCGCCCATACGGTCATGACCGACGATCATGTGCTCAGGCTTGTCGAGCGCCACCGAGGCGATGCGGATGTAGAGGCATCCGATCTCGTTGAGCAACTTGGAGACCCGCTCATCTTCCGAGACAGACGGCGGCAGCACCACGCCATAGAGCTTCTGCCGTTCGACGAAGGTGCGGACGTCCGCCAGGAAGGTCGGGCTGGCGCGGTCACAGGGATGCACGACCAGCTCGAAACCCGACCCCCGCATGCCGTCCAGCAAGCCCAGCTGCATGTTCACGACGTACTGCGGGTTGGGATTGTCGTAGATCATGCCGATCAGGAAAGACCGACGGAAGGCCAGGCCTCTCGCCTGGGGATCGGGCGCATAGCCCCATTCTGCGATCACGGCCTCGATTCGCTCACGGGTCTCGTCGCGAACAAAGGGCGACTGGTTGATGACGCGCGAGACGGTCTTCTTGGACACGCCCGCCAAACGGGCGATGTCATTGATCGTCGCGCGCTTGCGCCCGCCCTCAAGACCGCTCTCGGTTTCGTTGTCGGCAAGCGACGGTAGAGGCGGCTTTGACGGGTTCACGGCGTTTCCATGCAGCTTTGGGCGCTTTCTTTTGTCATACTCTACACGCCCGGGCGCCGCCACCAATGGACGAAACGGCCGTTTGCAACAAAACTGACACCGGTTACCCTGTCGCCACAGGACGCCTCATCGCGTCACAGGCGTCACATGAAGGCATAGATGACCCAAATCGAGCGCGTAGGGGACGAATCGATTCACGGCGTCGATCCTCGGGATCACGTCGCGACCGCGCTGCGCGACATCATCGCCGGCGAGCGGCTTGACCTGCATGGTCGCACCATTCTGGCGCGCGCCGATATCCCCAAGGGTCACAAGATCGCCGTCGCCGACATCCGCCTCGGCGACGACGTGCGGAAATACGGCTGGCCGATCGGCCGCGCGACCGTCGACATCGCCCTCGGCGACCATGTTCATGTGCACAATGTCGCGACCAAGCTGTCGGGCGTTGAAAGCTATGGCTGGACGCCGCCGACAGCAGCGCCCGTCGCGTTGTCGACCGACCGCGTCTTCCAGGGCTACCGCCGCGCCAATGGTCGGGTCGGCACGCGAAACGAGATCTGGGTGCTCTGCACGGTCGGCTGTGTCGCCAACACCGCGCGGCGGATCGCCGAAATGGCCAATGTCCGCTTC
>JAHINZ010000378.1 GCA_018895795.1 Alphaproteobacteria bacterium | reverse complement strand
GGCCCCGTGCGCGGCCTTTCCGAAGGCGGCGAGGTGCACTTCAACGGCATCAAGGTCGGAGAGGTGACGAAAATCGCGCTCGACAAAAGCGATCCCAACCGGGTTATCGCCCGGGCCCGGGTGACCTCGGACGTGCCGATCAAGACCGACAGCTTCGCGACCCTGGAGCCCCAGGGCATCACCGGCGTGAACTATGTCCAGATCACCGCGGGATCTCCCGCCAAGCCGTTGCTCAAGGAAACCGTGCAAAACGGCAAGATCCCTGTGATCCGAAGCCAGCGCAGCGCCCTGTCTGATCTGCTGGAGGGCGGCGGCACCGTGCTGACCCGCACCATCGAGGCGCTGGACCGCGTCAACCGCGTGCTGTCCGACGACAACGTCAAGACCTTCAGCGCCGCGCTCAGCGATGTTCAGGCGATCACCGCCGAGGCGCGCGAGCGCAAGGCGATCATTGCCGACGCCCAGAAGGCGCTGCAAAGCATCGACACCACGGCCCAGTCGATCGCCGAGCTTTCCAACTCCACCCAGAGTCTTGTCAACGGCGACGGCAAGCGCTCCCTCAGCGAACTCGCGGACGCCGCTGCGGAGATGAAAGCCGCCGCGAAGGATGCGCGCGGCATGATTTCGAAGCTTGAAGGCCCTACGACCGACTTCGCCAGCACGGGACTGCCGCAACTTTCGTCAGCGATCGTTACCCTGCAGTCGGCGGCTGAGTCTCTGGATCGTCTCGTCGGCGACGTCGAACAAAACCCGCGTGGCGTGATCGGCAAGCCGCCCGCCAAGCAACTGGAGGTCAAGCCGTGAAGTCGCTCCGCCCTATCCCGCTCGCCGTCGCGGCGATCTGCTTGGCTCTGGCCGGATGCGTCAATCTGCTCCCCAAGGTCGACCCTGTCGCGCTCTACCGCTTCGGCAACAGTCCCACAGCCAGCGCCGCCAAAGAACCGCCGGGCGCCGCGTTTGGCGTGTTCAAAACATCGACGGTCTTCACCCGCGCCGCGGCCGGCGACGGTATGCTGACCTTCACCAACGGCGAGGCCGCCTATATCGCCGGCGCGCGGTGGGTGTCGCCCGCCAGCGTGCTGTTCGACGAGGCTGTCGCCCGCGCCTTCGAGGCGGGCGCCGGTCGCGCCCGTCTGATCGGTCGCGGCGAGATGGCCAAGGCGGATCTGGTGTTGCGTCTGGAAGTGCGCGCGTTCGAGGTCGATTACGTGAACGGGCCCAAGGCTGCTCCCGAAGTGCTTGTGCAGGTGCGCGCGGCGCTCAACAGCAACCAGGATCGGGCCCTGGTCGGCGATCGGCTGTTCGAGGCCCGCGTGAAGGCCTCGTCCAATCGCGTCGGGCCCATCGTTGACGCCTATGACGCGGCGACGAACCAAGCGCTAGGCGAGCTCAACGCCTGGGTCAGCGAGACCGGCCAAGGCGCCGCGAAATAGCGACGCCGCCCAGCCGCGACCGGTCTAAAGCGCCGAAAGCGGTTCGATGACGTCGCCATAGCCGGCGTGGGGTTGGATTCTCAGCTCCGCGCCCTCGACCCACGGCTCGACCGTGACCAGAGGCCGGGTGAGGGATCGCGCGATCGCCTCCGCGGGGCTGGCGCTTTCGGCCAGCAGTTGAAGATTCATCCGGGTCGGAAAGATCACCTTACGTGTCCCGGCCGCCGCCATCGCCAGCGCCTGGTCGGGCGCGATCCATTCGGCGTCCACCGCCTCATGGCCGTCGCAGATCGCCTGCTGCGCGCCGGGCGCATGGGCCGCGTAGAACCAGGTGTCGAACCGTTTGGGCATCAGCTTGGGCGTGATCCAGCGGGCGAAGATGGTCAGGGCGGCAAGATCCAGCTTCAGACCCAGGTCGCCCACCGCGTCTATGAACGGCACACGGTCTTCCGCAACGGCGGCGCGGATCTCGACGGCGGCCTCGCCCTGATAGAAGGCTCCGTCGGCGTCGCGGGCGAGCAGGACCCCCGCCTCTTCGTAGGCTTCACGAATGGCGGCGATGCGCAGGGCGGGCCCGTCCTCGCCCACCGCCTCCCAGCCGGTCGCCAGGTCGCGCCACCGCGGATCTTCATCGCCGCCATGGCTTTTGCCGCCCGGAAACACCAGGGCGCCCGCCGCGAAGTCGATCTGATGGTGCCGCTTGACCATCAACACCTCGAAGGTCGGGGCGTCTCGAAGCAGCAGCACGGTGGCGGCGGGGCGGATCAAACCGTGTGAAGACTCTGACATCGCATCAGATTGGCCCGGTTCCGCGCACTTGCCCAGTCAAGATTGGAACAAGCGTTCGACTTCAGGTCATCCCGCTCAGCCGGCGGCGGCGTGTCTCTGACGCGCCAGACGATCCATCCGCTCGAGCAGATAGTCCGAATCGTCTCGCGAGATAGACTGGGGCGAGGTCAGGAAGCGCTGGATCATGTGCTCCTGGAACCGCTCGCGGTCCTGGCTCCGGCCGTCAAATTCCATGGCGTGAAAAGCGTCGACCCCGGCCCGGTAGGCCGCGTAAAGCCGCGACGGCAGACCCGCGCGCTCACAGATCGCCTTCAGACCCAATTGGCCGGCGTCGTGGATCATCAGCCAGGTGCGGTGATGGGGCACGCCCGCCAGTTCGGCGACGGCCCATTCGAAGAAACTCATATGGCCATGCGCCAAGGCGCGCAGCAGCAGGGACGGCGTCAACCGATCAACCCGATTGAGATGCGCGACGAAGGCCTTGGGGTCGGCCGCTCGGCCGGCCTGGTCAACCAGGTCGATCGTCGCCCGTTCCTTCGCGCCGACCACCAGTTCCAGAACCCGTTCAGGCGACAGGGCGTGATGGCTGAGAATGTGATCGCGCAATTGATCGCCGACCATGTCGATCAGACGCTCGGTGACCGCCAGAGGCAGGGCTGAGCGATAGGCGACGGCCTGCAACACCTGCTCGGACTTCGAGAACCGGTCCAACGCTTTTTGCAAAGCGATGTCGGAGAAGCGGGCATTGTCATTGGCGCAGGCGATCGCCACGGCCTCTTCGGTGCCCGACTCGACCAAAACCGCGGTGACCCGGGTGGAGAGCTTGGGGCGTTTGGCGACAGCCATCTGCCGCGCAGCGCCGCCCATGCGGACGATCTCGGCCAGGTCATTGTCGCTGAAGACCGGCGAGAAGGTAATGATCGGCAGCGAAATGCTTTCGACGTCCCGCGCGAGGCGGTTGGCGACATCGGGCGGCAGGCTGGGAGAATTCCGCAGCGTGACGGCCATGGCGCGACGCACCAGCTCGGCGGCGTCGGTGGCCATCACCCGAAGAATGTCGTGCGCGACCTGACGTTCGTCGTCGGCCAGCTCGGCGCGATCGATCGTCCGGCACAACTTATGAGCCGCCAGGGCGCGCTCGTCAGCCGTCGCGCCCTTTACGAGCATCCGGATATCGTTGTCGGTCAGTGCCGCGCGGGTGGTGGCCATGGAGGTTCGCCGAACCAGAGGAACTCGAGTCAGCTCCTATCATCTCCTGTTAGGCTTAATGATTGTTTGAGCCGCAAACCTGTGGATTAACGATACCCCGTAACGCGACGAAAACCGTAACGCCCTAGGCTGCGCACTTAACAGCCGAGGAATGCGACCCTTGTTCGCCGAGCGCCGCCAATTTGAGCCTCTCACGCGTGGCGCGAACCTCGCCATGGCCCTCGACGCCCAAACCGCGCTTTTGCCTTATGCGCTTGGCGTTTTCGCGATCAGTCTGCCCATTTTCATCTGGATCGGATCGTTCGCGGACGACGCCCTCTGGATCGTCGCCAGCTTGGTCATTTTCGCCATCAACTGGGGCGCGTTCTACGCCATCGTCAGCTGGCTGCGCGGCGATGCGTCGCAAGATCTCGAGCGCCGGGCGCGGATCCAGATCCTGGGCGGATTGCTGTGGGCGGTCACTGTCGTCCAACTGTCGGTCTTCGCCAACGCCGCGGGGCCCGTGCGAGAAACCCTGCTGTTGCTGACCACGGCGGCCGGGGTGATGTGCATCTTCTTCTCCGCCACCTCTCTGCCGGCCTTATTATTCACCGCCCCGGTCGCCGCGACGGGTCCGTTGATCGCCTTGTTCTCGCGGGCCGAGACCCGGCATGTCGGCGTCATGGCCTGGGGCGCAATCGCCCTGGCCCTGGCCTTGGCCCTGGTGCTCAACCGCATGATCCGGCGACAGCACGCCCTGGCCGAGGCGCACGATGACCTGATCGAGGAGCGCCTCGCCGCGCTCGACGCGGCGGAACGCATCGCGCGATCGAAATCCGACATCGTCGCCACCCTCAGTCACGAGATCCGAAACGGTCTGACCGGGGTGACCCACGTACTGGCCGCCGCCGCGGGCAAGGGCGGCCGCGCCGCGCCGTCCCGCGAACAGCTAAACGCGGCGCTCGACGCCGCCCACGACCTGATAGCGGTGCTGAACGCCACACTGGACTCCGAGATCGCGGAATCTGGCCGTCTGGTTGTCGACGCCCTGCCGTTCGAACCTATCCGCCTCCTGCGCGATCTGGCGCTGCTCGAACGCCCGAACGCGATGGCCAAGGGCCTGGAACTGGCCGTCCACGTCGACCCAACCCTGGAATGTCGCGTCCGCGGCGCCGTGCTGGCCGACGCCATGCGGACCCGCCAGATCATCGCCAACCTGCTGGGCAATGCGGTGAAATACACCGTTCGCGGTCGGATCGAGGTTCGGGTCGAGCGTCGCGGCGACGTGGTGGCCATCGAGGTCGCCGACACGGGTCCAGGCCTTTCGGCGGAGGAACTGGAGCAGGCCTTCGAACCGTTCCGCCGCGTGGAGCGCACGGGGGCCGGCGTGAATGGCGCCGGTCTCGGCCTGTCGCTTTCGCGTCAACTGGCCCACCTGATGGGCGGAGCGATCGAAGCCAGCAGCGCGGTGGGCGTGGGCAGTTGCTTCACCCTCACCCTGCCCTTCGACGAAAGCTTGGTCTGCGTGATGGAGACGGCGGAGGACGCCGCCTTGGCCGCCGAGCCGCCGAGCGCCCCGCGCAGCTTGCGGGTCCTGATCGCCGAAGACGACGCCCTCAGCGCCGCCATGTTGCGCGCCATCCTCGAGCAACTGGGGCATCAGGTTGTCCATGCCCAGAACGGCCAGCGCGCCGTCGACCTGGCGCGCATCGCCGACTTCGACCTCCTGATGCTGGACGGCCGTATGCCGCTGTTGGACGGCCCTGGGGCCGCAGCCGCCGTGCGGGCGCTGGAAGGCATTAACCGGGACATGCCGATCATCGCCGTGATCGACGGCGACGGCGACGAGGCCCGCGACTGCCTGGACGCGGGGGTGGACATGGTTCTGCGTAAGCCCGTCTCGGTCGCCGGCGTCGCCCGCGCCGTGGCCGACGCCTGCGCCCTCGAACGCCGGACCGTCTCCGGCAGGGCCGCCGCCTAGCCGCCTTCGCCCGACCTGCCGCTGGGGAAGCCTTCCAACAGCCCCGTCCCTCGCCCACACTCCGCGCAACGAGAAGAAAAAGCGGGAGGATACGATGCTTGAAGGTCTTCGGGTCGTTGAGCTGGCCACCTATATCGCCGCGCCGGGCGCGGCGGGGATCATGGCCGACTGGGGCGCCGACGTGATCAAGGTGGAATCCCCCGAAGGCGACCCCATGCGGCGCTTCTTCGACACCATCGCGTCGCAGCAGGACGCCAATCCCGTCTTCGAGCTCGATAATCGAGGCAAGCGGGCCGTGGTGCTCGACATCCGTTCCGACGTGGGCCGTGAGGCCCTGAAGGCGCTGACTGCCACGGCCGACGTCTTCCTGACCAATGTCCGCCCCGGCGCCCTGACGCGCGCCGGCCTGGACCATGGGACACTCAGAGCGCTCAATCCGCGCCTGATCTATTGCAGCCTCACCGGCTATGGCCTGGAGGGCCCCGACGCCGACAAGGCCGGCATGGACGTCGCGGCCTTCTGGTCACGGGCCGGCGTGGGATCAATCACCGCGCCGAAGGGCGCCGAGCCCTTCCCGATCCGCACAGGAATGGGCGACCATGTCACCTCCCTGGCCACCGTCTCGGCGATCCTGGCGGCGGTGTTCGAGCGCCAGACCACCGGCGTCGGCCGTCTGGTGGAGACCTCCTTGCTGCGCTCGGGCGTCTATGCCATCGGCTCGGACATGGCCATCCAGCTGCGCTTCGGAAAGCTGGCCTCCACTCGGGGTCGGCGCGAGGCGATCCAACCCCTGGCCAACTTTTTCAAGACCCGCGACGGCCGCTGGATCTGCCTTCTACCCCGCCAAGGGGCCACCGACTGGGCGCGCATCGCCGCCGCCGCCGGCAGGCCCGACCTCGTCGACGATCCCCGCTTCGCCACCGCCAAGTCGCGGCGCGAGAACACCACCGCCCTGGTCGACCTGCTGGACGCCGGCTTTGGCGCCATGGACTACGAGGCGGTCGCCGAAGCCCTTGATGCGGGCGACCTGACCTGGGCGCCCTATCAGACTCCTCGCGAGTTGGTGGGAGACCCCCAGGCCGAGGCGGCCGGCTGTTTCGTGGACACCCCCGACGGCGAGGGCGGGACCTTCAGGGCGCCCGCCGGCCCGGCCCGGTTTCCGGGCGCGCGGGATGGTCCGCGCGGCCCCGCGCCGCGACTGGGCGCGGACACCGCGGCGGTTTTCCGGGACCTGGGATGGTCGGAGGAGCGGATCGCGACCCTGACGACGCCTAGCGGTTGATCTTGCCGTCCTTGGCCTCGGCCAGGACGCGCAGCATCTCGCTGGAGAACATCGAACTGGCCAGGCGCTGGCCCGAGCCAGCGCCGGAACCGCCCATCGAACCGAACGTGCTGTCGGCGTCCTGCGAGCCCCGCAGGATCATCTCGACCACGGCTTCCTGTTGATGCAGGCGCTCCAGGCGACGACCGCTGGCGTACTGGATGAAGCCTTGGTCGACTTCAGTATCTCGGGGCTGCTCGACCGCGCGGCTGGCCCCGCCGGTTTTGGTGAGATTGGCATAGACCTCGCCGACGGTGGACGGACGGCCGTCGCGATAAAAAATAGAGCGATTGGCCTGGGCGGCGTCCGGGAACATGGCCGCGGCGCTGGCGCCCGGCGTTCTGTTGGCCGCTTCGATCAGACGGGCCGAGCCCTGCGGCCCCAGAAAATGGGCGGCGTAGAGCTCGCCCGAGGTCGGAGAGCGCCCCACCCTGCCCCGAAGATAGGACGCGTGTTCGGACGCCAGCTCGCCAGCCATCAATGAGGCGGCGTGCGGATCCATCTTCAAGGCCAGAACCGCCTTGCGTGCTTCGTCGCCTTGAACGCGATAGCGGCCGTCGGTTCCCTGTGAGATCAGGTCGGCATAACGGGCATAGCCGTACTTGGAACCGTGCTTCTTCAGCGTGCCCAACCAGGTCTGGTCGACGAACTGGAAAAGGCCCGAGGCCGACGAGGTTCGCGCCTGCGCGGAGGGATTATAGCCGCTCTCACGCTTGGCCGTGCCCATCAGGAACGTGAAATCCACCCCCGTGGCGCT
>JAHINZ010000377.1 GCA_018895795.1 Alphaproteobacteria bacterium | reverse complement strand
GGTGGTGAACTTGATCTGCTCCATCGCGAAGCTGGAACTGACGTCGGTGAGCGGGGCGGTGGCGATCAGGCGCTTGTAGAACCTGTCATAGGCGGCGATGTCGCGAACCACGACCTTGAGCAGATAGTCGACCTCGCCGCTCATCCGATAGAACTCGACCACCTCGGGCAAGGCGCGGGCGCCCGCCGCGAAGCTGTTCAGCCAGGCCTCGTCATGGCGGCCGGTCTTCACCGCCACGAAGACGGTCAGGGACAGGTCCAGGGCGTCGCGATCCAGCAAGGCGACCCGGGCGGTGATCACGCCGGCGTCTTGCAACCGCTTGACCCTTTTCCAGCAGGGCGTCTGGGTCAGGCCGACCCGCTCGGCCAGTTCGGCGATCGGAACCGTGCAGTCCTCCTGCAGGATCGCCAGGAGCCTGCGGTCGATGTGATCGAGATCAATCATCTTGAATTTCGCCGATATTGAGAATGAGTTTCTCCATATCGGGAAAAGGACAGGGCATCCAGTAATGCCATTCTCCGAAACCCCGCCATTCTGGAAGGCCTGAACACGAGTCGGGGAACCCGCATGCTCAAGCCCTTCACACGCCATCCGCAAGCCGTGGGCGAGACCTATGGCCAGCACCTGGGCGCGGCCTGCGGCTTTGGCCTGACCCTGATCGGCGCCGGACTGGCCTGTCTGGTCCACGCGCTGTTGCCCTTCGCCTTCGAGCGCACGGGCAGCAATACCGTCCGCCGCCTCAACGACCGCTTGAGCCGTCGCCGCGCCCTGGCCGAGACGCCCTCGACCGGCATCGACGCCGAGCCCGTCGTCGGATGAACGCCGCCGTCGCTCGGCTGAGCGCGGCGCGGCTTGATTTGAACAGGCTATGGCCTGGCCTGCTGGCGGGCCTGGCGATCGCGCTGCTCGCCAAGCCTCTGGCCCATCTGCTGCATGCCCCCGCTCCCCTGCTGGCTGTCGTCCTGGGCATGGGTCTTGGCGCCATGGGTCTGGGCGCGACGCTGACCGCCGGTCTCGATGTCTGGGCCAAGCCGGGCCTGCGCCTGGGGGTCGCCCTGATGGGCGCCCAGATCACCTGGAGCGAGTTCGCCTTGCTGGGCGGCCCGGCAATCCTGGCCAGCGGCGCGGTGGTGCTGGGCGGTCTGACGGTGGGCGCGGCCGTCGGCATGGCCCTGGGCCTGCCCCTGGCCGAAGCCCTGATCGCCGCCGCCGCCTGTTCGATCTGCGGCGCCTCGGCCGCCCTGGCCGCCGCCCAGGCGGCGCCGGCCAGCCCCGCCAACCAGCGCACCACGGCCCTGGTGATCATCGGGGTCAACCTGCTGTCGACCGTCGCCATGCTGGCCTATCCGCCGATCGCCCACGCTCTGGGCTTTTCCGCTCATCAGGCCGGGGTGTTCTTCGGCCTGTCGATCCATGACGTGGCCCAGGTGGCCGGCGCCGGTTCATCGGTCTCGCCCGACGCGGCGGGCGCGGCGGCCCTGGCCAAGCTGGCCCGCATTGTCTGGCTGGGCCCGGCGGTGGTGCTGATCGGCGTGCTGTTGAGCCGCACCCAGGACGGCTGCGGCAAGACCGGTTTCAAGGGGCCGCCGATCTTCGTGCTGGGTTTCGCCGCCCTGGCGGCGCTGCGGGGTCTTGACCTGCTGTCGCCCCTCGTCGTGACCACGATGGCGACCGCGTCCAGCTTCCTGCTGCTGGCCGGGGTCGGCGCGATCTCGGCCAAGCTGGGGCCGGCCGCTCTGCTGCAGGTCAGCCCCAAGCTGGCGGCGACCCTGGCGCTCTCGACCCTGGCGGTGGCGCTCATGGCCTACGGCCTGACCCGGTGGTGCTTCTAGGGCGATTTCCATCCGCTCAAGGGCGGGATCGCGACTGGAATTCGCCCTGGAATGGCGCAATCCGGGGCGTCTCGCCTCACTGACCGCGCGAGGCCACTTGGCGCGGTCGGCGTCCCGGCCCATGGTCGCGCTTCGAGAGTCGGGAGGGAATGACCTTGAGTTTCTGGACGCGCCGCAAGTCGATCGACGCCATGGCGGCGGGCCACGACGGCCATCAGTTGAAGAAGACCCTGAGCTGGCCGCATCTGGTCGCCCTGGGCGTGGGCGCCATTGTCGGCACGGGCATCTATACCCTGACCGGCATCGGCGCGGGCCTGGCGGGACCGGGGGTGATCCTGTCGTTCCTGATCGCCGGCGCGGTCTGCGCCTGCGCGGCGCTGTGCTACGCCGAGCTCTCGACCATGATCCCTGCCTCGGGCAGCGCCTATACCTACAGCTATGTGGCGATGGGCGAGCCGGTGGCCTGGTTCGTCGGCTGGAGCCTGATCCTCGAATATACCCTGGTCTGCGCGGCCGTGGCGGTCGGTTGGTCGGCCCACGCGGCGGGCCTGTTCCGGATGATCGGCACGCCGGAAATCCTGCTGGCCGGTCCGCATATGGGCGGGCTGGTCAATCTGCCGGCCGTGATCATCTCCTTCGCCGTCGCCGGCCTGCTGGCCCTGGGCACCAAGGAGAGCGCCACGGTCAACATGGTGCTGGTGGCCGTCAAGATCGTCGCCCTGCTGATCTTCGTGGTCCTGTGCCTGCCGTCGTTCGACGCCAGCCACTTCACGCCGTTCATGCCCAACGGCTTCGCCACCGTGAACGCCGAGGGCGCCAAGGTGGGGGTGATGGCCGCGGCCAGCCTGATCTTCTTCGCCTTCTATGGCTTTGACGCCGTATCGACCGCCGCCGAGGAAACCAAGAACCCCAAGCGCGACCTGACCATCGGCATCGTCGGCTCCATGGTCATCTGCACGGCGATCTACATGGTGGTGGCCGCCGTCTCGATCGGCGCCGCGCGCACCGAGGTCTTCTCCAAGAGCGAGGCGCCGCTGGTCTTCATCCTGGAAAGCCTCAAGCATCCGCGCACGGCCCAGCTGGTGGCCCTGGCCGCGGTGGTCGCCCTGCCCACCGTGATCCTGGCCTTCATGTACGGCCAGAGCCGTATTTTCTTTGTGATGGCGCGCGACGGCCTCCTGCCTAAGACCTTGGCCAAGGTCAACGCCAAGACCGGCACCCCGGTGCTGATGACCCTGCTGACCGGGGCCCTGTCGGCCCTGATCTCGGGCTGGCTGTCGCTGAAGGATATCGCCGAGCTGGCCAATGCCGGCACCCTGGCGGCCTTTATCTCGGTGGGTCTGTCGGTGATCATCCTGCGGATCAAGGATCCGGGCCGCCAGCGGATGTTCTCGACGCCGATCTGGCCGGTGGTGGCCTCGGGCGCGATCCTGGGCTGCCTGTACCTGTTCTACAATCTGCCGACCAAGACCCAGGTCTACTTCCTGTATGCGCACCTGATCGGTGTGGCCGTCTATGTGCTGTTTGGCCTGCGCAACAGCGTGCTGGCCCGGGCCGAAAAGGCGTCGACCTGAGATGATTTAGGGCCGGCGAAACGCGCGCCGGCCCTTCCATTCCTGAGCTCGCCCGGTACAGTCCGCGTCAAAACAAGTGTTTGACGCCGGAAGGAACACCATGGCCCTGGATCTCGAAACCCGCGACCAACTGATCGACATGGTGGCTCGCTTCGTGGCCGAGCGGCTGCGGCCGATCGAGGCCAAGGTGGCCGAGGATGACGCGGTGCCGGCCGACGTCATCGAGGAAATGAAGAGCCTGGGCCTGTTTGGCCTGTCGATTCCCGAGGAATTCGGCGGGCTGGGCCTGAACATGGAAGAAGAGTGCCTGGTCGGCCTGGAACTGGGCCGCGCCTCGCCGGCCTTCCGCTCGGTGTTCGGCACCAATGTCGGCATCGGCAGCCAGGGCCTGGTGATGTTCGGCACCGACGCCCAGAAGGCCAAGTGGCTGCCGGGCATCGCCTCGGGCGAGATCATCACCAGTTTCGCCCTGACCGAGCCGGAAGCCGGTTCCGACAGCGCGGCGGTGCGGACTTTGGCGATCCGTGATGGCGACGACTATGTGCTGAACGGCTCGAAGCGCTACATCACCAATGCTGGCAAGGCCTCGCTGTTCACGGTGATGGCGCGGACCAATCCCGACTCCAAGGGCGGTTCCGGCGTGTCGGCCTTCCTGGTGCCCAGCGGCTTGCCGGGCCTGTCGGTGGGCAAGCCCGAGAAGAAGATGGGCCAGCAGGGCGCCCACATCCACGACGTCACCTTCGACAATGTCCGCGTGCCGGCCTGGAACCGACTGGGCGAGGAGGGCGAGGGCTTCAAGGTGGCCATGCAGGTGCTGGACCGCGGCCGTCTGCACATCGCCGCCGTCTGCGTGGGCGTGGCCGAGCGGTTGATCAAGGACTGCGTGGCCTATGCCAGTGAGCGCAAGCAATTTGGCCAGGCCATTTCCGGCTTCCAGCTGATCCAGGCCATGCTGGCCGACAGCAAGACCGAGGCCCTGGCCGCCCGGGCGCTGGTCATGGAGACCGCCCGCAAGCGCGACGCCGGGCAAAATGTGACGCTGGAGGCCGCGGCGTCCAAGCTGTTCGCGTCGGAAATGGTGGGCCGGGTGGCCGATCGGGCGGTGCAGATCTTCGGCGGGGCCGGCTATGTCGCAGACTACGGCATCGAGCGTCTCTATCGCGATGTGCGGATCTTCCGGATCTATGAGGGCACCAGCCAGATCCAGCAGGTGATCATCGCCCGTGAGACGCTGAAACAGGGTGGTTAGCCGCCGGTTGAGGTGATGCGCGTTAAGGGAGAGTGCGACGAGACGTCGCGGCCATTGCGGGAATATTTAATGCCGAATTAAGCACGTTGGCAGAGGGTCAAGCCGGCAGTTTCAGCCGTGAAAGGCCCGCAAGATGACGTCGGATCATGGACAAGACGATCGCGTAGAGTTCATGGGGCTGGATGATCGAGCGCGAGGCGCGTTGCGGGACTTGCGCCCCCTGATCCGCAAGGAGATCGGCCCGGCGCTGGCGGTCTTTTACGGCAAGGTTAAGGTGACCCCTGAAACCCGGTCGTTCTTCAAGGACGAGCGGCACATGGACGCCGCTAGCAGTCTCCAGGCGGCCCATTGGGACGTGATCGCCCAAGGCGAGTTCGGCGACACCTATGTCAAGGCGGTCCGGACCATCGGCCAGGTTCACGCCCGCATCGGTCTGGAGCCTCGCTGGTATATTGGCGGCTACGCCATCGTCATGGACCGGCTGCTGCGCGCGACCGTCGAGTCGCTGTGGCCCAAGGGTTTTCTGGCCAAGGGTGATCCGGCCCAGGCCGGCGAGGCGGTCAGCGCCTTGATGAAGGCGGTCATGCTCGACATGGACTTCGCCATTTCCGTCTATCTGGAGACCATCGACGCCGAACGTCAGCGGCTCGAGACCGCCCGGGTCGAAAACGAACGGTGTCAGAGCCATCTCGTCCAAGCCTTGGCCGAGGCGCTGGAGCATTTGGCCAAGGGGGATCTGGTCAGTCGGTTGGACGCCGACGTGAAGCCGGAGTTCCAGAAGCTGAAGGACGACTTCAACAGCGCCGTCGGCATTCTGGAGCAGGCGATGTCTCGCGTCTCCGGGGTCACCGACAATATTCGCGCCGGTTCGGACGAAATCGGCATCGCCGCCGACGACCTGTCGCGGCGGACCGAGCAACAGGCCGCCAGTCTCGAGCAGACCGCCGCCGCCCTCGACCAGATCACCTCGACCGTCCGGCGCTCGGCGGCCGGCGCCAAGCAGGCCTCGGAAGTCGTGGCGGGCGCCAAGACCGAGGCCGAGCGCTCCGGCGTTGTCGTCGATCAAGCCGTCGCCGCGATGGGTGAGATCGAAAACTCATCCCGCGAGATCGGCAATATCATCGGCGTGATCGACGAGATCGCCTTCCAGACCAACCTTCTGGCCCTCAATGCCGGGGTTGAGGCGGCGCGGGCCGGCGAGGCGGGGCGCGGCTTCGCGGTCGTCGCCCAGGAGGTGCGGGCCCTGGCCCAACGCTCGGCCGACGCCGCCAAACAGATCAAGACCCTGATCTCGACCTCGACCCAGCAGGTGGGCGCAGGCGTCAACCTGGTCGGCCAGACGGGCGAGGCCCTGCGCGGCATCGTCGCCAAGGTCGCGGATATCGACCACCTGATCGTGCAGATCTCGGCCTCCGCCCAGGAACAGGCCACGGGGCTTCATCAGGTCAATACGGCCGTCAATCAGATGGATCAGGTCACGCAGCAGAACGCCGCCATGGTCGAGCAAACGACGGCGGCGACCCACTCGCTGAAGGATCAGACGAGTGAACTGGTCAATCTGATCGCGGCCTTCCGGGTGGCAAGGCCGAGCGCGCCCGCTCGAGCGCCCGCGCCCGC
>JAHINZ010000031.1 GCA_018895795.1 Alphaproteobacteria bacterium | reverse complement strand
GCCTGCCCAGCCAGTGGTTCGCGGCGGTCGACCTGTTCGATCAGTCCAAGGTGTTGCGCGACTATCTGGGCGACCGCTTCGTCGACATGTTCGTGTCGGTCAAGCGTACGGAGCAGGCACGGTTCTTCGAGGTGGTCACCAGTCTCGATTTCGATTGGTATCTTCGCAACGCCTGACGGCGAAGTGGAGCTGAGCGTGCGTTGTATCGTCGACGGTCGTCGGCATGGAATGAAACAGACAGGGGAGTTTCGCGACCATGAGCACCATCACCCAACGGGGCCTGCAACGGGCGGGCCTCAATCGCCGATCGATGCTGACCGCCACCGGCGCCGCCGCCATCGGCCTGACCTTTACCGCCTGCGGTCCCAAGTCCGCCCCGGCCCAGCCCGGCGTCGAGGAGGCCAAGCTCAACTTCTACAATTGGGACACCTATATCGGCGACACCACCCTGGCCGACTTCAAGGCGGCCACCGGCGTTGAGGTGAACATGAGCCTGTTCGCCACCAATGACGAACTGTTCGCCAAGCTGAAGGCCGGCAATCCGGGCTTCGACGTTGTCGTGCCCTCCAACGAATTCGTCACCCGCATGGGGCAGGCGGGCATGCTGGAAGTCCTGGATCACGCCAAGATCCCGAACATCAAGAACATCGACCCGGCCTTCATGAACCCGGACTACGACCCGGGCCGCAAGTTCTCGATGCCCTATACTTGGCTGGTGCTCGGAATCGGCTATCGCAAGAGCAAGGTGAAGGGTGTTCCCGACAGCTGGAAGTATCTGTTCGACAGCGACCAGTACAAGGGCAAGATCGCCCTGCTGTCGGAAAGCGCCGACCTGATCCGCCTGTCGGCCAAGTACAAGGGCCACAGCGTCAACAACATCCCGCCCGAGCTCGTCGCCGAGATCGAGAAGATGTTGATCAAGCAGAAGCCCTTCATCAAGGCCTTCCACGACGACAACGGCCAGGACATGCTGGCCTCGGGCGATGTGGATCTGGTCCTCGAATACAATGGCGACATCGCTCAGGTGATGAAGGAGGACCCCGATCTGGATTTCGTGGTCCCCAAGGAAGGCAGCCTGATCAACTCCGACACCCTGTGCATCCCCAAGGGCGCGCCGCGTCCGGACAACGCGCACAAGTTCATCAACTATCTGCTGGACGGGGCGGCCGGGGCCGAGATCTCCAAGACCATCCTCTACCCGACGCCCAATGCGGCGGCCAAGGCCCTGATGCCGGACGCCTACAGGAACAACCCGGTGATCTTCCCGCCCCTGGAGATCATGGCCAAGTGCGAATACGGCGCCTTCGAGGGGGCCGAGAAGGCCAGCCTGTACGAAGAAGTCATCACGCGCGTGCGGGCGGCTTAGCCTTCCTTCTCCCTTCCCCCTTGATGGGGGAAGGGCGGGGATGGGGGTGAAACCGTCGGCGGATTGCCCGCCGACCGCGCCACGTCCGGACCCGCTTTCACCCCCATCCCCAACCCTTCCCCCTCAAGGGGGAAGGGGGCATTCAGAGGGCCCCATGGAGCAAAGCTGGAAACAGGCCAAGGCGGTGTTCGCCGGGGCGCTCGGCCCACCGCTGTTCTGGCTGGTGCTGTTCTTCCTCGTGCCGCTGGCCATCGTCTGGGCCTACAGTTTTGGCCACAACAACGGCCTGGTCGACATCGCCATCACCGGCACGTTCAAGAACTACGCCCGGGCGATCGAGCCGCTGTATCTGAAGATCTTCGTCAAGTCGGCCTGGGTGGCGGCGATCACCACGGGGCTGTGCCTGGTGATCGGTTTTCCCGTGGCCCTGGCCATCACCTTCGCGTCGGAAAAGGCCAAGACCTGGCTGCTGCTGCTGATCATGCTGCCGTTCTGGACCAATCTGCTGATCCGCACCTACGCCCTGATCGCCGTCCTGCGCACCGAGGGCTATGTGAATATGGGTCTGGAATGGATCTGGAAGGGCGGCGGTCTGGTCGGGGCGCTGCTGGGTCTGCAGCCGATCGGCGACTACCGGCCGCTGGAGCTGCTGCACAACAATTTCGCCGTCGTGCTGGGCCTGGTCTATGTCCACCTGCCGTTCATGGTGCTGCCGCTGTATTCGGCCCTGGACCGGCTGGACAAGTCGCTGCTGGAGGCCAGTCTCGACCTGGGCGCCGGCCATATCCGCACCCTGTTCAAGGTCGTCGTACCCCTGGCCTTGCCGGGCATCGCCTCGGGCGTGCTGATCACCTTCATCCCGGCGCTGGGCGCCTATCTGACCCCCGACCTGCTGGGCGGGCCCGACAGCCAGATGATCGCCAATGTCATCGAACGTCAGTTCAAGCGGGCCAATGACTGGCCGTTCGGCGCGGCGCTGTCGTTCCTGTTGATGTACCTGACCTTCATCGCGATCGCGGTCCAGGCCGTGCTGTCGCGCAAAGCGCCGGAGGCCAAGTGATGGCCAAACGCTCCGCCCCCGGTCCGCTCGAATATCTTCGCCGCTGGCAGATGCAGGCCTGGCTGGCCGCCGTGGCGATCTTTCTCTACGCGCCGCTGATCGCCCTGATGGCCTTCAGCTTCAATGACAGCCGACGCAACATTGTCTGGAAGGGCTTCACGCTCAAATATTACGACAAGGCCTTTCACGACACGAGCCTGATCGAGGCGTTTAGCAACTCCCTGACCATCGCGGCGATCTCGACGGTGATCAGCGTCGCCCTGGGGGCCATGGTCGCCCTGGCCCTGTGGCGGTTCCGGTTTCCCGGCAAGACGGTCCTGGACGGCGCTTTGGCCCTGCCGATCGTGGTGCCCGAGATCTGCATGGGCGTGGCCATGCTGGTGTTCTTCGCCCGGGTCATGCCCTGGCCGCAGGGCATGGTCTGGCCGTTGAACCTGGGCGCGATCATCATCTCGCACGTCTCGTTCTCGTTCCCGTTCGTGGCGGTGGTGGTGCGGGCCCGCATGACCAGCTTCAACCGCGAGATGGAGGAGGCGGCCCGCGATCTGGGGGCCGGCGAGTGGCGGACGATCATGGACGTGATCCTGCCGCACATGGCCCCGTCCCTGGTGGCGGGAGCGCTACTGGCCTTCACGCTCAGCCTCGACGACTTCGTGATCACCTTCTTCACGGCCGGGCCCGACACCGTGACCTTCCCGGTCAAGGTCTATTCGATGGTCCGCTTCTCGGTGACGCCCGAGGTCAATGCGGCCTCGACCATCCTGATCGTGCTGACCGTGATCCTGACCGCGGCGGCGCTGAAGCTGCAGGGCAATACAGCCGCGACGGCGGGCCATGGGGGAGACGGAAAATGACCAGCCGCCTCACATCCGTCATCCCCCGGTTTATCCGGGGGACCCACGCGGCGGTTCGCGCGAGGTCCCGGGCCAGCTCGGCTTGGGTCCCCCGAACAAGTCGGGGGATGACGACTGATTTTAGCCTGTCGCGGGGACAATCGAAGTGACCAACCAACCGATCATCACCTTCGAGAACGTCACCAAGCGCTTCGGCAAGATGGTGGCCGTCGACAATGTGTCGCTGAGCGTCGAGGAGGGCGAGTTCTTCTCGCTGCTGGGGCCGTCGGGCTGCGGCAAGACCACCCTGTTGCGGATGCTGGCCGGGTTTGAGACCCCGACCGAGGGGCGCATCCTGATAGACGGCCAGGACATCTCCAACGTCCCGCCCAACAAGCGGCCGGTGAACATGGTGTTCCAGTCCTATGCGGTGTTCCCGCACATGAGCGTGGCCGACAATGTCGCCTATGGCCTGAAGGTCGATCGTACGCCCGCCGCCGAGATCAAGCGTCGGGTCGAGGAGGCGCTGGAGCTGGTGCAGTTGGGCGGCCTGGGCGATCGCAAGCCCGATCAGCTGTCGGGCGGCCAGCGCCAGCGCGTCGCCCTGGCGCGGGCCCTGATCAAGCGTCCCCGCGTGCTGCTGCTGGACGAGCCGCTGTCGGCCCTGGACGCCAAGCTGCGCGAACAGATGCGCACCGAGCTGTGCACCCTGCAGGAAAAGGTGGGCATCACCTTCATCATGGTCACCCATGACCAGGACGAGGCCCTGGCCCTGGCCAGCCGCTGCGCGGTGATGAACCGCGGCGTGCTGAAACAGGTGGCCACCCCCAGCGACCTCTATGAATTCCCCAACAGCCGCTTCGTGGCCGACTTCATCGGCAGCGTGAACCTGTTCGAAGGCGTGCTGGCGGTGGACGAGCCCAGCCATGCGGTGATCCGCTCGCCCGACCTGCCCATCGACATCTTCCTCGACCATGGGGTGACCGGCCCGCGGGGTGGCACGGTGTGGGCGGCGATCCGGCCCGAGAAGATCGAACTGCACAAGAAGGTCGAGGGCGGCGAGCCGCCCAATCTGGGGGACGCCCCCAAGGGGACCAACGCCGTGGCCGGGATCATTCGCCACGAGGCCTATCTGGGCGGCTCGTCGGTCTATGAGGTCGAGATCGCCGGCGGTCGGCGCGTGAAGGTCCATCGTTCGAACCTGACCCGCTGGGACCAGGAGGATTTCAAGCTGGGCGAGACGGTGTGGCTGTGCTGGCACGCCTGTTCGCCGGCGGTGTTGTTGTCGTGATCTTCGCACTTGCCCCCTCCGGGCCTGCGGCCCTCCTCCCCCGTAGGGGGAAGATGAAGCGGCGCGACGTCATCTGCCCCCTACGGGGGCGGACGACCGCGAAGCGGTCCGGTGTGGGCGAGTGGAGGGGGCGCCCATGACCCGCCCCGTCGCCGGCATCATCTGCTGCACCCGCACCGTCGGGATCGAACCGGCCCAGGCGGTGATGAACCGCTATGTCACCGGGGTGATGCGCTATGCCGACTGCGCCGCGCTGCTGGCGCCGTCGATGCCCGAGCTGATGAAGGCTTCCGAGGCCGCCGCGCGGCTGGACGGCCTGATGCTGACCGGCAGTCCATCGAACCTGGATCCGGCCCTGTACGGCGAGGAGATCGGCGACGCCCCCGGGCCCTTCGACGCCGCCCGCGACACCATGACCGCGGACCTGATCAAGGCCATGCTCGACCTGGGTCGGCCGGTATTCGGCGTCTGCCGTGGCTTTCAGGAGATCAATGTCGCGTTCGGCGGCAGTCTGCGCCGCGACACGGCCTCCAGCCCCGATCTGATCGCCCACCATGCGCCTGACGAGGTCGACTTCAACGGCATGTTCGAGCACCGCCATCCGGTCGACCTGACGCCGGGCGGCATTCTGGCCCAGGCCTTTGGAGCCGCCAGCGCGGTGGTCAATTCCGTGCACTATCAGGGCGTCGATCGCTTGGGCGAGGGACTGACCGTCGAGGCGCGCGCCGAGGATGGCGTGGTCGAGGCGGTGTCGGCGACGATCAACGGCGCACCGCTGCTGGCGGTGCAGTGGCATCCCGAATGGCGTCCCGAGCAGAACCCGCAGTCTCAGATCTTCTTCCAGCTTTTCGGACGCGCCCTGAGAGGCGCGCCGCTCATCGTCGCGTAGGAACCCACCTAATGACCGTCCCGATCCGCAATCACGACATCGCCGAGCTCAAGCGCCTGGATCTGGCCCACCACCTTCCGGCCCAGACCGACTACAAGCTGCAACAGGAGCTGGGCGGCAGCCGCATCATCACCCGCGCCGACGGCGTCTATATCCATGACGGCGAGGGGCATCAGATCCTCGACGGCATGGCCGGCCTATGGTGCGTGAACGTCGGCTATGGCCGGCAGGAACTGGCTCAGACGGCCTATGACCAGATGCTGGAGCTGCCCTACTACAACACCTTCTTCAAGACCGCCTCGCCGCCGCCGATCCGGCTGGCCGCCAAGATCGCCGAGAAGATGGGCGGCAACCTGACCCATGTGTTCTTCAACTCGTCGGGGTCCGAAGCCAATGACACGGTCTTCCGCCTGGCACGCCACTACTGGAAACTGAAGGGGCAGCCGCAGCGCACGGTCTTCATCAGCCGCTGGAACGCCTATCACGGCTCCACCGTGGCCGGCGTCTCGCTGGGCGGCATGAAGCACATGCACGAGCAGGGCGATCTGCCGATCCCCGGCGTCGCCCACGTCATGCAGCCCTATCAATTCGGCGAGGGCTTTGGCGAGGATCCGGCCGCTTTCCGCGATCGCGCGGTCAAGGAAATCGAGGACAAGATCCTGGAAGTCGGCCCCGAAAATGTCGCGGCCTTCATCGGTGAACCCGTGCAGGGCGCCGGGGGCGTGATCATCCCGCCCGACGGCTATTGGCCCGCGGTCGAGGCCGTCTGCCGCAAGTACGGCATCCTGTTTGTCTGCGACGAGGTGATCTGCGGCTTCGGCCGCCTGGGCCAGTGGTTCGGCCACCAGCATTATGGCGTTCACCCCGACATGATCGCCATGGCCAAGGGTCTGTCGTCCGGCTACCTGCCGATCAGCGCCGTGGGCGTGGCCGATTTCATCGTCGCCGAGATGAGGGAAAAGGGCGGGGACTTCATCCACGGCTTCACCTATTCGGGCCACCCGACCTGCTGCGCCGTGGCGCTGAAGAATATCGAGATCATGGAGCGCGAGGGCCTGATCGAGCGCACCCGCCAGGACACCGGCCCCTATCTGGCCAAGGCCCTGGCGACCCTGAACGACCATCCGCTGGTGGGCGAGACCCGCTCGCTGGGTCTGATCGGCGCCGTCGAGATTGTCCGCGAGAAGGGGACCAACCATCGCTTTCTCGACAAGGAAGGCGAGGCCGGCCCGATCGTGCGCGATCGCTGCATCGCCAACGGCCTGATGGTGCGCGGCATCCGCGACACCATCGTCTGCTGTCCGCCGCTGATCATCACCCATGCCCAGATCGACGAACTGGTGGGGATCATCCGCAAGGCGCTGAACGAGGCCGAGCCCGTGCTGCGGGCCCTGAAACCCGAGAGCGTGTCATGAAACCCAAGCACAAGAAGGCCAAGCCCGACCAGCGCATCAACCGCGGCGTCACCTCGCTCGACGAGGCCGAGGCCTGGTTCGCCCGCCAGAACATCGAGGAGATCGAATGCGTCGTCCCCGATCTGGCCGGCGTGGCGCGCGGCAAGATCATGCCGGTGCGCAAGTTCCTGGGCGCGCCGTCGATGAACCTGCCCCTGGCGGTGTTCTACCAGACCATCACCGGTGATTTTCCGGAGTTCGAAGGCGCGGTCAACTCCGTGCAGGCCGACACCGACATCGTGCTGACGCCCGACTTCGCGACGCTGGCGGCGGTGCCCTGGGCCCAGGATCCGACCGCCCAGGTGATCCACGACGCCTTTCATCCCGACGGCCGGCCCGTCGAGGAAAGCCCGCGACAGGTGCTGCGTCGGGTGCTGGCGTTATATGACGAAAAGGGCTGGAAGCCGATCGTCGCGCCGGAGATCGAGTTCTATCTGGTCGAGAAGAACACCGATCCGGACTATGCGCTGAAGCCGCCCATCGGTCGGTCGGGCCGGCCCGAGACCGGTCGACAGGGCTATTCAATCAGCGCGGTCAACGAGTTCGATGCGCTGTTCGAGGACATGTACGAATATTCCGAGCGTCAGGGCCTGGAGATCGACACCCTGATCCACGAAAGCGGCGTGGCCCAGATGGAGATCAACCTGCGCCACGGCCATCCGCTGGAACTGGCCGATCAGGTGTTCATGTTCAAGCGCACCATCCGCGAGGTGGCGCTGGAGCACGAGATCTACGCCACCTTCATGGCCAAGCCGATGGCCAACGAGCCCGGCAGCGCCATGCACATCCACCAGTCGATCGTCGACAAGGATGGGAATAATCTGTTCTCCGATCCCAAGACCGGCGAGGAGACGGCGCTGTTCCATGGCTTCATCGCCGGCCAGCAGACCTATCTGCCGGCGATCATGGCGATCCTGGCGCCCTATGTGAATTCCTACCGTCGGATCGCCAAGGGTTCGGGCGCGCCGGTCAACACCCAGTGGGGCTATGACAACCGCACCTGCGGCCTGCGCGTGCCGCCCTCGAACGCCGCCAATCGCCGACTGGAAAACCGCATTCCCTCGTCCGACGCCAATCCCTATCTGGCCATCGCGGCCACCCTGGCGGCGGGCTATCTGGGCATGGTCGGCAAGCTGACGCCCACGGCGCCGGACGATACCGACGCCAGTCTGCGCGGCGTCGAACTGCCGCGCAGCCTGACCGAGTCCCTGTCGCTGCTCGAGGCCTGCCAGCCCCTGGTCGACATTCTGGGTCCAGTGTTCTGCCAGGCCTATGATGGGGTGAAACGGACCGAGTACGAGACCTTCATGCGCACCATCAGCCCCTGGGAGCGGGAGTTCCTGCTGCTGAATGTGTGAGGGTGAACCTTCTCCCAGAGGGAGAAGGAGGGGCCCACGCCATCGGCGTGGGAGGATGAGGGGGTAAGATGTCGGTCGTCCAAACCCCTCACCCTCCCACCGCCACGCGGCGGGCCCCACCCTCTCCCTATGGGAGAGGGAATTGGTACGCCGACACCGCGACGCCGTTTCCAGACCAGCCGCCCCTGACAGGCGACGCCCAGGCTGACGTCTGCGTGATCGGCGCCGGCTATACGGGCCTGGGCGCGGCGCTGGAGCTGGTTCGGCGCGGCGTCTCGGTGGTGGTGCTGGAAGCCGGCGCCGTGGGCTGCGCTGCCTCGGGCCGTAACGGCGGTCAGGTCCATACCGGCCAGCGGCGCGAGCAGGCCTGGCTGGAAAAGACCGTGGGCGAGGCCGACGCCCTGGCCCTGTGGCGCCTGGCCGAGGCGGCGCGCGCTCACCTGCATGCGACGATCGCCGATCACGCCATCGCCTGCGATCTGAAGCCCGGCATGATCCACGCCCGCCATCGCCCCGGCGGCGAGGCCGAGGACGCGGCCCATATCGAGCACATGGCCCGGCGCTACGGCTATGACGGCCTGTCGCTGATCGGGACCGCCGACCTGGCCGCCGACCTGGGGACCGACGTCTATCACGGCGGTCTGGTCGATCGGGGCGGGGGGCATCTGCATCCCCTGAACCTGGCCCGGGGGCTGGCCCGAGCGGCGATGGCCGGCGGCGCCAAGGTCCATGAGCACAGCCGCGCCGCCGCCTGGCGGCGCGAGGGCGGCAAGATCGTGGTCGAGACCGCTGGCGGGCGGGTGCTGTGTGAGCAACTGATCATCAGCGGCGACGGCTGCCTGGATCGGATGTCGGGCCGGGCCCAGGCGCGGGTGATGCCGATCAACAACTTTATCCTGACCACCGAGCCCTTGGGCGATCGGGCCAGCCAGATCATCGCCTCCGACGCGGCGGTGGCCGACAGCCGCTTCGTCGTCAACTATTTCCGCAAGACGCCCGACGGCCGTCTGCTGTTCGGTGGCGGCGAGAACTACCGGCCGGGCTTTCCATCCGACATCGCCGGCTTTGTGCGGCGGCACATGCTGAAGGTCTATCCGCGCCTCGCAGATGTGAAGATCAGCCATGCCTGGGGCGGGACCCTGGGTATTACGATGAACCGCGTCCCGTTCGTCGGCGAGGTCGCGCCCGGCGTACGCGTGGCGTCCGGCTATTCCGGGCAGGGGGTGATGCTGGCCCCCTATGTCGGCAAGCTGCTGGCCGACGCCGCCTTGGGCGAGGCTGCGGGGGTCGAGCTTCTGTCGCGCCTGCCGACGCCGCCGTTTCCGGGCGGACGGCTGCTGCGCTGGCCGCTGACGGTGGCGGGGCTCAGCTGGTATGCGCTGCGAGACAGGCTTTGAGGCGTGTCGAATTGACTTCGTCGGCGAGCCTCGCTCTCCTCGCGCCATGACCATCCAGACGACCTCCGCCCAAGCCGGCCTCGCCACGGCGCTCGACCATGCGCGGCGTTTGCTGGAGCGCGATCCAGGCCTGGCGCGCCAGCAGGCCGAGGCGATTCTCGAAGCGGTTCCGCGCCATGCCGAGACGACCGTGGTCCTGGCCGCCGCCTGGCGCCTGGGCGGCGATCCCGCCCAGGCGCTGGCCGTCGTCGCGCCGCTGGCTCGGGCCTTGCCGACCCTGGCCGAGGCGCAACTGGAACGGGGCCTGGCCCTGGCCGATCTTGGCCGCACGGCCGAGGCGGTCGCCGCCTTCCAGCGGACCGTGGCGCTTGACCCGCGCGCCGGCGAGGCCTGGCGGGGTCTGGCCGAGGGGTTGGATCTGCTGGGCGACAAGGCCGGCGCGGAAAAGGCCCTGGCCCAGCAACTGCGCGCCTCGACCCGCGACCCGGCCCTGATCGAGGCCGCCGCCGCCCTGATCGACAATCAGCTGGGCGTGGCCGAGCAGCGGCTGCGCGATCACCTGGCCGACCATCCCGTCGACATCGCCGCCCTGCGCATGCTGGCCGAGACCGGTGCGCGACTGGGCCGGTACGAGGACGCCGAACGGCTGCTGGTCGGCTGCCTGGAGATCGCGCCCGGCTTCGCCGCCGCGCGGCACAATCTGGCGACGATGCTCTATCGCCAGAACAAGTCGGCCGAGGCCCTGGCCCAGATCGAGCGCCTGACCGACCGCGATCCGCGCCATCCCGGCTACGCCAATCTGCGCGCCGCGATCCTGGCGCGGCTGGGCGAATACGACACGGCCATTGGCGTCTATGAGCGGATGCTGGCCGAGTTTCCGGCCCAGCCCAAGGGCTGGATGAGCTACGGCCATGCGCTCAAGACCGTGGGGCGCCAGGCCGATTGCGTCGCCGCCTATCGTCAGGCGCTGGCGCTGTCGCCGGGCCTGGGAGAGGCCTGGTGGAGCCTGGCCAACCTGAAGACCGTCAAGTTCGACGCCGCCGACCGCGCCGCCATGGCCGCCTCGCTGGAGCAGGCCGAGCTGTCGGATGACGACCGGCTGCACCTGCACTATGCGCTGGGCAAGGCCCTGGAGGACGCCAAGCTCTATGGCGACTCCTTCCAGCACTACGCCAAGGGCGCGGCGATCCGCCGGACCCAGGTCGACTACGATCCCCAGGAAAACCACGCTGACGTGGCGCGATCAAAGGCGGTGTTCACGCCGGCGCTGCTGGCCGCCAGGGCGGGGCAGGGTTGCCCGGCGCCCGATCCGATCTTCGTGGTCGGCCTGCCGCGTTCGGGCTCGACCCTGATCGAGCAGATCCTGGCCAGCCACAGTCAGGTCGAGGGCACCATGGAGCTGCCCGACCTGATCGTCATGGCCCGCCGCCTGGGTGGCAAGGCCAATCGCCGCGCGGAATCGTCCTATCCGGAGATGCTGGCCGATCTGTCGCCCGAGGCCTTGAGGGGCCTAGGTGAGGAGTATCTCGAGCGCACCCGCGTGCAGCGCAAGACCGATCGCCCGTTCTTCATCGACAAGATGCCCAACAACTTCGCGCATACGGGTCTGATCCAATTGATCCTGCCCAACGCCAAGATCATCGACGCCCGGCGCCATCCGCTGGGCTGCTGCTTCTCCGGGTTCAAGCAGCACTTCGCCCGGGGTCAGGCCTTCAGCTACGACCTGACCGACATCGGCCGCTACTATGCCGACTATGTGGCCCTGATGGCGCACTTTGACGCCGTGCTGCCGGGGCGCGTTCATCGGGTCATCTACGAGCATATGATCGAGGACCCGGAGGCCCAGATCCGGGCCCTCCTCGACCATTGCGGCCTGCCGTTCGAGGCCGCCTGCCTGAGCTTTCACGAGAACGACCGCGCGGTGCGCACGGCCAGCTCGGAGCAGGTGCGACAGCCGATCTTCAAGGACGCCGTCGAACATTGGCAAAATTTCGAATCGGACCTTGAGCCGCTCAAGCAGGCATTAGGTGAGTGTCTCGCCACCTATCCGATCGCGCCCAGAATTTGACCACTGTCACGAAAGCTTGCCATTTCTGCAACACCCGCCGGATTTGATCCGGAAGACGCGTTTCAAACTTGCCGCGGCGTCTGAGCCAGATGAACATCGTTCCCTTAATTGTGCGGGGGAAGATCATGGCGTCGGCGAATAGAAATCTAAGACAGGCGGGCGTTTATTCCGCCGCCCTGCTGGCCTCGACCATGCTGACCAGCGTGGCGGCCAAGGCTCAGCAGGCGGTGTCGTTGGAAGAGGTGGTGGTCACCGCCCAGAAGCGCTCCGAGAATCTGCAGGACGTGCCTGTCAGCATCCAGGCGATGGGCGAGGCCAAGCTGGAGCAACTGCAGGTCTCCAACTTCGTCGACTATGTGAAGTACTTGCCCAGCGTGTCGTTCACGACCGCGGGTCCCGGCTTTGGTCAGGTCTATATGCGCGGCGTGGCCAGCGGCGGCGACGGCAACCACTCCGGCTCCCTGCCCAGCGTCGGGGTCTATCTGGACGAGCAGCCGATCAGCACCATCCAGGGTGCGCTGGACATCCATGTCTATGACGTGGCCCGTGTCGAGGCCCTGGCCGGACCCCAAGGCACGCTGTACGGCGCCAGTTCTCAGGCCGGCACGCTGCGGATCATCACCAACAAGCCGACCTCGGCGGGCTTTTCGGCCGGCGTGGATGTCGAGCTCAATCAGGTCCATAGCGAGGACCTGGGTCATGTCGAGGAAGCCTTCATCAATCTGCCGCTGTCGGACACCGTCGCGGTGCGTCTGGTCGGCTGGAACGAGGAAACCGCCGGCTATATCGACAACGTCAAGGGCACGCGCACCTATGGCCGCGGCACGGCCGATCCCAGCGACGACCTGACGATCAGCAATGCCGGCATCGCCAGCAACAATTACAACGGCACCAGTACGAAGGGCGCTCGCGCCGCGCTGCGCGTCGAGCTGGGCGACAACTGGGTGATCACCCCCTCGGTCATGGGCCAGCGCACCAAGACCAGCGGCATTTTCGCCTATGATCCCAAGCTCGGCGACCTGAAGGTCAGCCACTTCTATCCGGAAGCTTCGGACGATACGTGGTTGCAGACCGCCATGACCATCGAGGGGCAGATCGCCAATCTCGACGTCACCTATGCCGGCTCGTTCCTGAAGCGCGATGTCGACACGCGGCAGGACTATTCCGACTATTCCTACTTCTACGATCAGGTCGGCTACGGCTTCTACTGGACCAACGACACGGGCGGTCTGGCCAACCCGTCGCAGTACATTACCGGCAAGGACGGCTACACGAAGGAAAGCCACGAAATCCGGCTGGCCACGCCGGACGACAAGCGCCTGCGGTTCATCGGCGGCCTGTTCTACCAGCGCCAGCAGCACAACATCACCCAGCGCTACAAGATTGACGGCATCGGCTACGATATCGAAGTGCCGGGCTACAGCGACACCATCTGGCTGACGGCCCAGCAACGGATCGACCGCGACTATGCGGCGTTCGGCGAAGCGACCTTCGACATTACCCCCAAGCTGACGGCCATGGCCGGCGTGCGCTTCTTCAAGTCCGACAACTCGCTGGAAGGCTTCTACGGCTACGGCAAGGGTTATGGGTCGACCGGCGAGAAGGCCTGTTTCCGTGTCGGCGGCGTCAATGGCGCGCCGTGCACCAATCTCGACAAGCGGGTCAAGGAAACGGGCCATGTGCCCAAGGTCACCGTCACCTACAAGTTCGACGACACCAAGCTGGCCTATGTCACCTATTCCGAGGGCTTCCGGCCGGGCGGCATCAATCGCCGCTCCACCCTGCCGCCCTATCAGGCCGACTATCTGAAGAACTACGAGTTCGGCTGGAAGACCAGCTGGATGGAGAACCGCGTCCGCTGGAACGGCGCGGTCTTCATGGAGGACTGGCAGAACTTCCAGTTCTCGATCCTGGGCGCCAACGGACTGACCGAGATCAAGAACGCCAACCAGGCGCGCATCAAGGGTCTGGAAAGCGACGTCACCCTGGCCGTGACCCGGGGCTTCACGATCAACGCCGCGGCGACCTATACCGACGCCCAGCTGACGGCCAACTATTGCGGCGTCACCGACGCCTCGGGCAACCCGGTGACCAAATGCGCCACTCCTCAGGCGCCGGACGGGACGGTTCTACCCGTGACGCCGAAGTTCAAGGCCAATCTGACGGCGCGCTACGAGTTCGACCTGGGTCCCTATGAGTCCTATTTGCAGGCCTCGGCGGTGCGTCAGACCAGCAGTTGGACCGATCTGCGCCTGGTTGAACGGGCGATCATCGGCCAACAGTCCGGCTACACCCTGATCGACCTGTCGGGCGGCGTCAGCCGGGACGACTGGTCGATGTCGGTCTATATCAAGAACCTCACCGACAAGCGGGCCAGCCTCAACCGTTATGCCGAGTGCGCCGAAAGCGTCTGCGGCTCCCAAGTCTACATCACGCCCAACCAGCCGCGTACGGTGGGCGTGAAGATCGGCCGCAAGTTCTGATCCGGGAGGGCGGTTCGAAAGAACCGCCCTTTTGGTTTCAAGCGCGCATTTTCCCATTCCCGCTCTCCTCAGGAGGTCGGTGAGAGCGGATATTAGGGATGCCCAAGTGAAAGCAGCAACGTCCCGTCCCCTGGGCTTCTGGATGTGCGTCGCGCTGGTCGTGGGCAACATGATCGGGTCGGGCGTCTATATGCTGCCCGCCTCTCTGGCGCCCTATGGTTGGAACGCCGTGGTGGGCTGGATCCTCACCATCACCGGCGCCCTGTGCCTGGCCTTCGTCTTCGCGCGGCTGGCCAAGTCCTTTCCCAAGGCGGGCGGCCCCTATGCCTATACCCAGGAGGCGTTCGGACCCACGGCCGGCTTCATGGTGGCCTGGAGCTACTGGATCTCGCTGTGGGTCGGCAACGCCGCGATCGCCACCGGCACGGTGAGCTATCTCTCGGTCTTCTTTCCGCGAATCGCCACGATCCCCGGCCTTCACGCCGCCATCACCGTGGCCCTGGTCTGGGCGCTGACAGCCCTGAACTGTTACGGCGCGCGCTCGGCCGGGCGACTGCAGGTCGTCACCACCGTTCTCAAGCTGATCCCGCTGCTGGCGGTGATGGTCCTGGCCTTTGTGGTGCTGACCCGAACCGGCGCCGCCACGGTGACGCCGTTGCATCTGTCCGACCTGACCCCGGTCGGGATCACCTCGGCCGCCACCCTGACCCTGTGGGCCCTGCTGGGCCTGGAGTCGGCCACCGTTCCGGCCGAGAAGGTGCACGACCCCGCGCGCACCATTCCCCGCGCCACCCTGGTGGGCACGGCGTTCACGGGGGTGATCTATCTGGTCGTCTGTTCGGCGGTGGTGCTGCTGACCCCGCCCGATGTTCTGAAGGGCTCCAACGCCCCGTTCGCCGACTTCGTGGGCCTGCATGGCGGCGGCGACGCACGCCTGGCCCTGGCCGGCTTCGCGGCGATCAGCGCCTTCGGCGCGCTCAATGGCTGGGTGCTGCTGCAGGGCGAGTTGCCCTATGCCATGGCCAAGGGCGGCGTCTTTCCGGCCTTCCTGGCCAAGACGTCCAAGCGCGGTACGCCGGTGCGGGCCCACATCCTGTCCAGCGCCTTGCTGACAGGCCTGGTGATGTTGAACTACGCCAAGTCCATGGCCGAGCTGTTCACCTTCATCGCCCTGCTGGCGACGGCGGCCTCGCTGTTCGCCTATCTGTTCTGCGCCCTGGCGGCGCTGCGGCTGCAGATGCGCGGACGCATGGACGCCTCGGTCGCCCTGACCGTGGTGGCGATCATCGCCGCGGTCTATTCGGCCTGGACCCTCTACGGCGCCGGCGGTCAGGCCACCCTGTGGGGCGTGGTGTTGTTGCTGGCGGGCCTGCCGATCCACCTGTTGATGAAGCGCGTCGCCGTTCTGGACGCCCCGGAGTGAAAGCCTTGATCCATCGTCTCGCCGCCGTCGCGGTCGCCGGCTTGGCCGTCCTGTCGCCCTTGGCCGTTCAGGCCCAGGCGAAGCCGACCTATGTCCACGCAGGCAAGCTGATCGACACCGAGGCCGGTCGGGTGCTGACCAACCAGTTGATCCGCATCGAAGGCGAGCGGGTCGTCGCGGTCGGTCCCTGGACCACGGCGCCCACTGACGGACCGGTGCTGGACTGGTCCAAGCTGACCGTCCTGCCCGGCCTGATCGACATGCACACCCATCTGGTCGACGAGGAGCAGACCGACAACATCGCCCAGCCCTTGCTGACCACGGCCGCCCAGCAGGCCTATATCGGCGCGGCCCATGCGCGCGTCACCCTGATGGCCGGCTTCACCAGCGTGCGCGATGTCGGCACCTGGCGGGCGTTCGGCGACGTCGCCCTGCGCGACGCGATCGACAAGGGCTTCGTGCCCGGCCCGCGCATGTCGGTGGCCGGCGCCTATATCACCGCGCCCGGCGGCGGCGGCGAGATCACCGGCATCGCCGCCGATGTCGGCATTCCGGCCGAGATGCGGCGCGGGGTGGTCGAGGACGCCGCCGACACCCATCGCAAGGCCCATGACATCCTGGTGCACGGCGCCGACTTCCTGAAGCTCATCGCCACCGGCGCCGTCCTGACCGAGGGCACCGAGCCGGGCCAGCTGGAGCTGTCGGCCGACGAGATCGCCGCCGCCGTCGACGAGGCCGCCCAGCGCGGGACCTACGCCACCGCCCACGCCCACGGGGCCGAGGGCATCAAGGTCGCGGTGCGGGCCGGGGTGCGCTCGATCGAGCACGGCTCGCTGATCGACGACGAGGGCATCGCCCTGATGAAGGCCAAGGGCGCCTATCTGGTGGCCGATATCTATAATGGCGACTTCATCGACGCCTATGGGACCGCCCACCACTGGCCCGAGGGCATGCTGCGCAAGAACCGCGAGACCACCGACGCCCAGCGCGAAGGGTTCCGCAAGGCGGTAAAGGCCGGCGTCAAGATCGCCTATGGCACCGACGCCGGCGTCTATCCGCACGGCGATAACGCCAGGCAGATGCCCTATATGGTCAAGTACGGCATGACGCCGATGCAGGCGATCCAGTCGGCCACCACCGTCGCCGCCGCCCTGATGAACAAGTCCGCCGAGGTCGGCGCGGTCAGTCCGGGACACTATGCCGACATGGTCGCCGTGGCCGGGGATCCGATCGCCGATATCGCCATCCTGTCCGCGGTGGCCAAGGTGATGAAGGGCGGCGAGGTGGTGAAGGATTAGGCGACGCATCCTTGGCGCGAGACATGCATTGTGCATTGCAGCGAAAATTTGCGGCGCCGCGATGAGACACCTGTCATAACGGCGCGCTAAGTACGACCCTTGTTGGGTCAAGGAGTTCACCATGGCTGCCGAGCACACCTATTACGTTCGTCCCGTCGCCGGCGTCTGGCACGTCACCTGGAATGACGCCTCCGACATGATCGGATCCTGGTCCTGCCAGGCCGAGGCCCAGGCTGTCGCCGAGATGCTGGCCCGCCACATGCGCACTCAGGGCAAGACGGCCAAGGTCCAGGTGTCCGAACCCGAAGTCCGCCGCGCCACCTGGGGTCGCAGCATCGTCAACCATCAGTCGGCCGCCTAGCTCAGCCACCCCGCCAGGACGGTCTCGGCGATCGAGACCGCTTCGGCGGGCGTGAAGGCCGTGGCGTCCAGGCACAGTTCCAGCCACAGCCCGTCGACCACGGCGGTCAGGGCCACGGCGGCCAGCCGGGTCTGGCGCGCGCCGCAATTGGCTAACAACCCCTCCAGTCGCGCGCGATAGGCCGCATAGTCGGCCGCGTGGATCGCGCCGATCGCGGGGTCGGTCTTGACCAGGCTCCAGAAGGCGATCCAGGTCGCCAGCAGTTGCGGATCCAGCACCGGCGGCGCGAAGCTGGCGGTCAGATAGGCGGTGATCCGCGCCCTCGGCTCGGGCCCGGCGGCCGCGACCGCCGCCTCCAGCGCCGCCTCGATTCTCTGACCCACCGCCTCATAGGCGGCCGCGATCAGGGCGTCGACACCGTCGAAATAGTGTCGCAGCAGGCCCGGAGACACCCCGGCCTGGGCGCAGATGTTGCGCACCGACGCGCCGCCCGCGCCATCCCGGGCCAGGACGGCCTCGGTGGCGGCGACCAGGGCCTGCCGACGGACATCGGCGGTCTCGCGGGTGAAGGCGGCGCGGGTCACCACCCGGTGGGCGGCCGATCCAGCCGCGCTTCCGGGATCAGGGCCCGCATCTTGCGCCCAAAGCTGCGCAGGCTGACCTCGGTGCTGGCCAGCGGCCCGGCCGAGAAGCTGCGCGAGCCCATGCCCTCCTGCACCCGGGCCACCAGTTCGGTGTCCTCGGTATTGACCTGGCGGTTGATGCGCCAGTTCAGGTAGCGCGCGGCCTTCATCTCGCGGCGATCGTCAGGCAGGGCGTAGGCGATCTCGCGGATCAGGGTTTGGGTGGCCGAGACCGGGATGAACTGCATGAAGTCCACCTGGTCGGGATACAGGTCGAAGGCGAAGTTCGGCCACAGCTTGAAATAGGTCCACAGCCGTTTGCGCTCGGGCGGCAGGTGCGTCACGTCGGGCAGCAGGTCCTGATAAAGCCGCTCGGACGGATTGCTCGACGGCTCGTCGATCAACTGCCCCCACATCTTGTCGACCCAGGGCCGCGCCTCGACGCCATAGCCCTTGCCGAACAGCCGCGTCAGGCCAGGATGGGCGATGGGGATGTGCAGGCCGTCCGAATAGTTGTCGCTGATGTTCTTCCAGTTCACCGCGCGCGGCCGCAGGGTGACCCGGCCGAACGGCTGCAGGTCCTCGAAGCGGTAGTGGGCGACCTCATGGTCATAGGGCGCCATCATCTCGGCCACCGATGGGCCATCGCCCTCAAGCCGCGTGAAGACAAAGCCGCGCCAGACCTCGACCGCCACCTTGGCCAGGCCCTGCTTGTCCATCTCCAGGGTCGGATAGGTCTCGCGCATCGGCACGCCGATCAGCCGGCCCTCAAGGTCATAGGTCCAGGCGTGATAGGGGCAGATCAACCGCGCGCAGTGGCCGCTGGGCCCGTCCACCAGCCGCGCGCCGCGATGGCGGCAGACATTGGTGAAGGCCCGCACCCCGCCGTCCCGGGCGCGAATGACCACGAGGCTCTCGCCCAGGAAATCCAGGGTGTGGAAATCGCCGGCCTTGGGGATGTCGTTCAGATGGCAGACGATCTGCCACGACGGTCGCAGGATCCGGTCCTGCTCTTCCTTGAAGAACCGGTCATGGCCGTAGATCCATCCGGGCAGGCCCCAGTCTGACTGGGGGTCGGTGTTGGGGGTCATTGGACTTGCCCCCTACGGGCTGCTGCGCAGCCGTCTTCCCCCGGAGGGGGAAGATGAGCCGCGGCGACCTTCATCTTCCCCCTCCGGGGGAGGAGCGCCGCAGGCGCG
>JAHINZ010000376.1 GCA_018895795.1 Alphaproteobacteria bacterium | reverse complement strand
GAGACGATCGGCACGCCACAGCCTCCAGGAGATGTAAGGCTTGGCGCGACGCGGGGCGTCGGCTTTCGGGAGGAAAGCCAAGGCGGGCTCCCGACCCTGAGCGGACGTTAGATGCTCCCCCTCTGGGGGAGCTGTCGCGGAGCGACTGAGGGGGCAGCGCCGCCTCGGGTCGTAGTTGGCGACGTCTGGATGAGCGCCGAGCCGACCCCCTCCGGCCCTCTGGGCCACCTCCCCCAGAGGGGGAGGATCAACCAGAACGCCCTCCCACCACCCTTCTGCGCCCCTCCGAAGGTCTGCTGTGAGGCGGTGAATCGCGTGTCCGCTTCCGCCGTTCACGCGCCAAGGCGGCATTAACGCCCCCGCCGCCGCCTTCAAGCCGCCGCGATGATCGCCAGGAAATCACTCGCCTTCAGCGACGCGCCGCCCACCAGGGCGCCGCCGACTTCGGCCGCGCCGAGGATCTCGACCGCGTTGTCGGCCTTGACCGACCCACCATAGAGGATCGGCGGGGTCTTTCCGGCCTCGCCGAACATCGCTGCCAGCTGGGCGCGAATCGCCGCGTGCATCGCCTCGATATCCGCCACTGTGGCGGTGCGGCCCGTGCCGATCGCCCAGATCGGCTCATAGGCCACGGCGAAGGCCTGGCCCGCCAGGGCGGCCGGCAGCGAGTCGCGGACCTGGGCGGTCACCAGCGCCACGGCCAGGCCCGCCTCGCGCTGGGCCAGGCTCTCGCCGACACAGACGATGGGCTCAAGGCCCGCGGCCAGGGCGGCCCCGACCTTGGTCGCCACCAGGGCGCTGGTTTCGCCGTGCGCCTCGCGACGCTCCGAATGGCCCAGAATCACCAGGGTCGCGCCGGCGTCGACCAGCATGGGCGCCGAAACGTCGCCCGTATGCGGGCCGCAGACCTGTGGGTGACAGTCCTGGCCGCCGGTCAGGACCGTGGAGCCCTCCAGGATCTGGGCCAGGCGGTGCAGCAGGGTCGACGGCGGGCAGATCGCCACGCGGGCCCCGACCGGCTTGGCGTCCAGGGCGGCGGCCACCGCCCGCGCCTGATCCAGGGCTTCGGTCAGGCCGTTCATCTTCCAGTTTCCGGCGATCAGCGGCCGGGGCGTGAGGCTTGAAATGGTCATGGTTCAGGTCTTGACCCCGGGCGCCCTTGGGAAGTCAAGACCGCCGTGGCTTGCCCCCTCGCCGTCCCCTCTACTATACCCGCTGCGCGCGTCCGCCGCGTCGCCCCAGGCGACCCTGCGCACGCGACCAAGTCAGGAAGGTTTTCCCAGTCATGCTCGCCGGTTTCCGCTCCTTCGCCAAGTCACCCTTCGCGGTGATCCTGTTTGGCCTGCTGATCGTCAGCTTCGCCGTCTTCGGGATCAGCGACGTGTTCAAGGGGCCGCACATCTCGGGCGTCGTGGCCGCGGGCTCCCGCTCGGTCTCGCCGACGGATTTCAAGTCGCGCTATGAAACCTATCGCAAGTCGACCGAGCAGCGCACGGGCGAGGCCGTGAGCCCTGACCAGGCGGTGGAGCGCGGGCTCGACCGCCAGATCCTGCAGGAAATCGCGCTGCAGGAATCGATGGCCGAGGTGGTCCGCAGGTTCGGCGTCCAGCCCTCCGACAAGCTGGTGGGCGACGTGGTGCGCGAGCAGATGAGCAATCTGCACCCCAGCCAGCGCCCGTTCGACCCGATCACCGGCAAGTTCGATCCCAAGATGTATGAGGCCCTGCTGCGCGAGAACGGCCTGACGCCGGACAGCTATCAGGCCCAGCTGCGCGACGAGATCGCTCAGACCCATGTGTTCAGCGCCGTCGCCGACGGCCTGCACGCGCCGCGCATCTACGGCGCCCTGCAGGCGGCCTATGGCCTGGAAAGCCGCGACCTGGCGGCCTTCGCGATCAATCCCGCCTCGGTCGAGCGTCCGGCCAATCCGACCGACGCCCAGCTGACCGCGTTCATGAAGGAACACGCCGACCGCCTGACCCGTCCCGAAACCCGCGTCCTGTCGATCATGCGGGTCAGCGCCCAGGCCCTGGAGCCCTCGGTGACGGTGACGCCGGCCGAGATCCAGAAGACCTTCGATTTCCGCAAGGACACGTTGGCCACGCCCGAAACCCGTTCGCTGGTCCAGATCGTCGCCCCCGACGCCAAGGCCGCCGCGGTCATCGCCCAGCGCCTGGCCAAGGGCGAACAGCCCGCCGTCGTGGCCAGCGCCTATGGCAACCAGCCGGTGATGATCAGCGACAAGCCCAAGTCCGCCCTGCCCGACCGCAAGGTGGCCGACGCCGCCTTCAGTCTCGCCGAGGGCCAGGTCAGCGCGCCGATCACCGGCAGCCTGGGCCTGTCGGTGGTCAAGGTGACCAAGATCACCCTGGGCACCCATGCGAGCCTCGAAAGCGCGCGTCCGGCCATCGAGGCCGAGCTGCGCGCCCAGAACGCCCAGGCCAAGGCCTATGACCAGACCCAGGCCTATCAGGACGCCCATGACGCGGGCGCCGACCTGATCACCGCCGCCGGCAAGGCCGGCGCCATGGTGATGACCACGGCCCCGATCACCGCCGAGGGCGCCGACCAGACCGGCCAGCCGGTCCCCGGCCTGACGCCCGATATCCTGAAGACCGCCTTCGCCCTGTCCTCGGGCGGCGAGAGCGAGCTGGTCGAGATCGGCAAGGGCGAATATTACGCCGTCAAGGTCGAGAAGGTCCTGCCGTCCGCCTTGCCCGCCCTGGCCGACGTCAAGCCGCAGCTGACCCAGGTTTGGCTGCAGACTGAAATGACCAACCGCCTGCAGGCCAAGGCCGACCAACTGGTCGCCCGGGTCAAGACGGGCGAATCCATCGAAGCCGTCGCCAAGTCGGCCGGCTCGCAGGTCCAACGCGTGCCCGGCATCAGCCGCGAGAACGCCCAGCAGCATCAGGGGCTGGGTCGCGATCTGCTGATCGCCACCTTCGGCGCCAAGCCGGGCGAGGCGTTCACCGCCCGCGCCGGTCAGATGGCCGTCGTGGTCGCCAAGCTCGAAGCCGTTCATCCGGGCAAGGTCGCCGACATGGCCCGCGCCACCCAGGTCATGCGTCAGCAGATCGACGGCGGCCTGATGCGCGACCTCGGCGAGGCCGCCCGTCAGGGCGCCCAGGCCAGCCTGAAGACCAAGGTCAATCTGACCCTGGCCCGCAAGGCGATCGGCGTCGACACCGACGCCCTGGCCAAGGCCGAGGCGGCCAAGACCGGCAAAGCCAAATGAGCCTTGAGCCGGCCCTCGACGCCTTCACCCAGACCTATGACGCCGGCCAGCCCCAGGGGGTCTGGACCCGGTTGATCGACGACCTGGAAACCCCGGTCTCGGCCTATCTGAAGATCGCACAGGGCAAGCCCTACGCCTTCCTGTTCGAAAGCGTCGAGGGCGGCGCCTGGCGCGGCCGCTATTCCATCGTGGCGATGAAGCCGGACCTGGTCTGGCGCTGTCGCGGCGACCAGGCCGAGATCGCGCAAGGCGACGCCATCGCGGCCCGGGACTTCACGCCCCAGCCCGGCGGCGCGCTGGACAGCCTGCGCGACCTGATCGCCGGCGCCCGGATCAATCTGCCCAAGACCCTGCCGCCGATGGCGGCCGGGGTGTTCGGAACCCTGGGCTATGACATGGTGCGGCTGGCCGAGCGGCTGCCCGACATCAACGCCGACACCCTGGGCGGCCTGCCGGACGCGATCATGATGCGCCCGTCGATCGTCGCGGTGTTCGACGCCATCGCCCAGGAGATCATCCTGGTGACCACCGTGCGTCCGCAGGCCGGGGTCTCAGCCCAGCAGGCCCATGACGCCGCCCGGACCCGGATCGAGACGGTGATGGCCGATCTGCGCCGTCCCCTGGCTCATGACGCGCCACGCATCGGCCATGCGCCGATCGAGTTCACCACCCCGGTCAGCCGCGCCGACTACGCGGTGATCGTCGAGAAGGCCAAGGACTATATCCGGGCCGGCGACATCTTCCAGGTGGTGCCCAGTCACCGCTTCCGGGCGCCGTTCGACCTGGATCCGTTCGCGCTGTACCGCTCGCTGCGCCGGACCAATCCCTCGCCGTTCCTGTTTTTCCTCAATCTGGACGGCTGCCACCTGGTGGGCTCCAGCCCCGAGATCCTGGTGCGGCTGCGCGACGGCAAGATCACCATCCGCCCGATCGCCGGCACCCGGCCGCGCGGCGCGACGCCGGAAGAGGATCTGGCGCTGGAAGCCGAACTGCTGGCCGATCCCAAGGAACGCGCAGAGCACCTGATGCTGCTGGACCTGGGCCGCAACGATGTGGGCCGCGTCTCGATGCTCAAGGAGCCCGGCCGCAACACGCCGGCCAAGCCCCACACCGGGCCGCGGGTGAAGGTGACCGAGAGCTTCAAGGTCGAGCGCTACAGCCACGTCATGCACATCGTGTCCAATGTCGAGGGCGTCGCGCCCGAGGGCGTGGATCCGGTCGACGTGCTGATGGCCGCCCTGCCCGCCGGCACCCTGTCAGGGGCGCCCAAGGTGCGGGCCATGGAGATCATCGACGAGCTGGAGATCGAGAAGCGCGGTCTCGGCTATGCCGGGGCGGTGGGCTATATCGGCGCCGACGGCTCGGTCGACACCGCCATCGTGCTGCGCACGGCCCTGGTCAAGGACGGCATGATGTACGTCCAGGCCGGCGGCGGCGTGGTGGCCGACAGCGATCCGGACGCCGAATATGACGAAACCCTGCACAAGTCCCGGGCCCTCAAGCGCGCGGCCGAAGAGGCCTGGCGGTTCGCCTGAGCTAGTCGCCCAGGCGCTCTTTCGGAATGTGCTGGATCACCGCCGGCGGGGCCAGCACCATCACCGTGGCGAAGCTCAGGGCGCACACCGCCGCGAAGGCCGCCGCCGCCAGCACGGGGGCCATCTTCTGACGGCGCTCCCGGGGCCGCAGCAGGGCGCGGACATAGGCGATCGCCACGGGATCAAGGGCCGAGTCAGTCATGAGGCGAGCATGCCCGAGGCCAGAGGCTCTGTAACGGGCTTGAGGCTTTCTCGCGCTCAAATGCCGCTGGCGGCGCGCAAAATCATTCCCAGACCGGCCCCGCCCGTTCTAGAAGCTGAACCCCGAAAGGCGGCGTCATGATCCTGGTCATCGATAACTACGACAGCTTCACCTACAACCTCGTTCACTATCTGAACGAGCTGGGGGCCGAGACGGTCGTCCACCGCAATGACGACCTGACGGTGCAGGAAGCCTTGGGCCTGAAGCCCGACGCGATTCTGCTGTCGCCGGGCCCCAAGGCCCCCGACCAGGCCGGCATCTGCCTGCCGCTGCTGCGCGGCGCGCCCGACGACATGCCCATCCTCGGCGTCTGTCTGGGCCACCAGGCCATCGGTCAGGCCTATGGCGGCCATGTGATCCGGGCCAAAGAGGTCATGCACGGCAAGACCAGCCCGATCCGCCACGCCGACCAGGGCATCTTCAAGGGCCTGCCCAACCCGTTCACCGCCACCCGCTATCACAGCCTGGCGATCCGTCGTGAAGACCTGCCGGCCGAGCTGGAGGTCACCGCCTGGACCGACGACGGCGAGATCATGGGCGTGCAGCATCGCACCCGCCCGGTGCACGGCGTGCAGTTCCACCCCGAATCGATCGCCACCGAGGGCGGCCACCAGATGCTGGCCAATTTCATCGACCTGGCCGGCGTCAAGCGCGACGCGGCGATCTGGGTCTAGACCATGTCCGACGCCTTCAAACCGCTGCTGGCCAAGCTGGCCGACGGCCAGACCCTTTCGGAAGACGACGCCGAGGTGTTCTTCAGCGCCTGCCTGCGCGGCGAGCCCAGCCCGGCCCAGATCGGCGCGGCGGTCACCGCCATGCGGCTGCGCGGCGAGACGGTGGGCGAGATCGCCGCCTGCGCCCGCGCGATGCGCCGCGCCGCCGTGATGCTGGACCATCCCTATGACGTCATCGACGTCTGCGGCACCGGCGGCGACGGCCTCCACACCCTCAACATCTCCACCGCGGTCGGCTTCGTGGCGGCGGGCGGCGGGCTGAAGGTGGCCAAGCACGGCAACCGGGCGGTTACCTCCAAGTCCGGCACCGCCGACGTCCTGGCCGCCCTGGGGGTCAATATCGACGCCTCGCGCGCCCAGCAGCGCCGGGCCCTGGACGAGGCCGGGATCTGCTTCCTGTTCGCCCAGAGCCATCACGGGGCGATGAAACATGTCGCCCCGATCCGCCAGCAGCTGGGCTTCCGCACGATCTTCAACCTGCTGGGTCCGCTGACCAATCCAGCCGGCGCCAAGCGCCAGGTGGTGGGCGTTTCGGCCCCGCGCTTCGTCGAGCCGATCGCCCGGGCCCTGGGCGCCCTGGGCGCCGAGCGCGCCTGGTCGGTGCACGGTCAGGGCATGGACGAGCTGACCACCACCGGCGAGACCGAGGTCGCCGAATGGCGCCACGGCGCGCTGCGACTGTTCACGATCACGCCCGAGGCCGTCGGCCTGCCGCGCGCCTCGTTGGCCGACCTGACCGGCGGCGAGCCGGCCTTCAACGCCGCCGCCCTGACCCGCCTGCTGGACGGCGAAAAGGGTCCCTATCGCGACATCGTGCTGCTCAACGCCGCCGCCGCCTTTCTGGTGGCCGACAAGGTCGAGACCCTGGCCGAGGGCGTCGCGATGGCGGCGGCCTCGATCGACAGCGGCAAGGCCAAGGCGGCCCTGGCCGGCCTGGTCGCCGCCACCAACGCGCAGATCGCGACCGCATGACCGACATCCTCGCCAAGATCGCCGCCTACAAACGTGACGAGGTCGCCGACCGCAAACGTCGGCGCACCCTGGGCGCCCTCGAGAACGCCGCCCGCAACGCCTCGTCGCCGCGCGGCTTCAAGCGCGCCCTGGTCAACGGCCATGCGCCCGGCAAGCTGGCCCTGATCGCCGAGATCAAGAAGGCCTCGCCGTCCAAGGGCCTGATCCGCGCCGATTTCGATCCGCCGGCCCTGGCCCGCAACTACGAAGCCGGCGGCGCGGCCTGCCTGTCGGTGCTGACCGACGGCCCCAGCTTCCAGGGCGCCGACGCCTATCTGATCGACGCCCGCGCCGCCGTCAGCCTGCCCTGCATCCGCAAGGACTTTCTGGTCGATCCCTGGCAGGTGGCCGAGAGCCGCGCCCTGGGCGCCGACGCCATCCTGGTGATCCTGGCGATGATCGACGACGCCCTGGCCGCCGAGCTGATCAGCGAAGCCGAGCGCCTGGGCATGGACGCCCTGGTCGAGGTGCATGACGAGGCCGAGATGGCCCGCGCCGGCCAGTTGGGCGCGACCCTGGTGGGCATCAACAACCGCGACCTGAAAAGCTTCGTGGTCGATCTGGCGGTCACCGAACGCCTGGCCGCCCTGGCTCCCAAGGACGCCCTGCTGGTCACCGAAAGCGGCGTCTTCACCGCCGCCGACGCCGCGCGGATGGAAGCGGCCGGCGCCACGGCCATGCTGGTGGGCGAGAGCCTGATGCGTCAGGCCAATGTCACCGAGGCGACCCGGGCGCTGCTCGGCTAAAGGTTTACGGGCTCTCGGCCGGCTGGCCGGGCGGCGCGCGGCCTGGCCACACGCAACCAAGGGCGACTTGGCGCTCTACGGTTTGGAGACAGCTTGGTCTCTGGCTTGAGGGCTCTTCAACATGCGCATGATCTTTGGCGTCCTGGGGGCGGTGGCGTTGCTGAGCGGAGCCGCCGACTCCGCTCTGGCCCAATCGATGAGCAGCCACGCGACGCCTGGAATGGCCGCCCAGCCGCAGATGAAGTCCCCCCGCGACAGGGCCGGCGCGGACGCGCTGAAATCGGACGGCATGCGGATGAGCCGCGGCATGATGTCGGCCCGGGCGCCCGATATTGATGTGCTGTGGGCCAAGGTGATGATCGCGCACCACCAGGGCGCCATCGACATGAGTCAAAGCCTGCTGAGGTCGGGCGATGATCCCGAAACCCATAGGCTGGCCCAAGCCACGGTGGACGAGAACACCAAGGCCAAGGCCGACCTCGAGGCCTATGTGCGCAAACACGGCGGCTGAGCTCCGGCCTGCCGTGTCGCGGCGCGCGAGCGTTAAGAGCCGGCGACCATCCGATTCGCGGACGCCAGGGCGCGCCCCTCGCTGCGGATGCGGATCCAAAGAACCCCGGCGTTCAAGATCGAGAACAGCACGGCGAAGCCGACCAATCCGAAGGTCAAAGGCAGGACCGCGATCTCGGCGATGACGATGAGGTAGTTGGGATGCGATACGAAGCGGTAGGGCCCGCGTCGCACCAGCTCGGCCCCCGGCAAGGTGATGATCCGCGTGGTCCAGCGATCGCCCAAGGTCGTGATCACCCAGATCCGGGCCAGTTGCAGCGCGAGGAAAATCGCCAACAGCGGCAGGTTTGTGGGGCGGTTCCAGGCCAGAAGCCAAAGCCCCGACAACCAGGCCCCGTGCAGGATGATCATCAGCGGATAGTGCCCCGCCCCCGTCTCCACCGCGCCCCTGGCCAGCAGGCGCCGGGTATTGTGATTGGCCAGCACGAGCTCGCCAAGACGCTGGGCCGTCACCAGAATAAGGACGACGATCGCGAGGATCATGCCGCCGCGCTCAGGGTAACGGTGCTGGATGTGAAGCCCGGGCCCAAGGCCGTGACCACCGACCTTTTCGGAAGCCCGGCTTGGCGCGCCCGGTCAAGGACGTAGAGCACCGTGGGGGCCGACATGTTGCCGTGGTCGCGAAGCACCGTGCGCTCGTGATCCAGGCGCCCCTGGCCCATCGACAGCGCCGCCTCCATGGCGTCGATGACCTTCATGCCGCCCGGATGGCAGATAAAGCGATCGACGTCTTCCAGGCCAAGGCCTTGGCTGGCCAGCATCTCGACCATGGCCGGCCGCAGCTCGGCGCGGGCGAAAGGCGGAATGGCCCGAGCGAAGATCACGCCAAGCCCTTGCGGATCGACGCGCCAGCCCATGATGTCCAGCGTGCCAGGCCAGGTATGCTCGGCCATGCCCTCTACATGGGCGAACCCGCCCTCGCCGCAACGCAGCACCGCGGCCGCCGCGCCGTCGCCAAACAGCGCCGTCGCCACGATGTCGGCCTTGGACAGGTCATCGAGCCTGAAGGCCAGGGTGCAAAGCTCGACAATCACCAGAAGCACGACCGCCCCCGGCGTGGCCTTGGCCAGTCGGCTGGCCAGCGCCAGGCCCGTCGCCCCGCCGGCGCACCCCAGGCCAAAGACCGGAATCCGCGCCGCGTCCGGCCGAAAGCCGACCCGCGCCATGGCGCGGGCTTCCAGACTGGGCGTGGCTATGCCGGTCGAGGAGACGGTGACGATGATATCGACCTCGCTCCCCTTCAATCCGGCCTCGTCGAGCGCGGCCTGGGCGGCGTCCACGAACAGATCGACGGCCCCGCTCAAATAGACTTCCGTCCGCTCCGGCCAGGACCGCGGCTGCAAGTACCAGTCCATCGGCATGATCGATTGGCGCGTGGAGATGCCGGCGGTGTCGAACACCTTGGCCATCCGGTCAAATTGCGGAAACTTGTCTTCGAACAGCCTCCGGGCGACCTGCGCGACTTCGGCCTGCGGCATCTGATGGGGCGGCGAAGCGGTCGAGAGCGACAGCAGGGCGACGGGTGCTGGCATGGTCTATCTCCGACCAAGCGTATGCGGCGGGCGGACGCCCAGCGGTCGGTGGTCAGGCGGTTAACCAGTCGACGGTCGTCCCGGTTCCACACCAAGGCTGGGAAGGCGCAAGAATGGAACGTCACTCTCGCCGTGGCATTTGCAATGCATTGCGTTGAGGCTCCACCCGAGCTTGGCGCCCCGGGAAAGCGCACCTTGTCTGACTTCGCGGATCACGACCGTGTCCCGGCCAGGATTTGGGCCGGCTTCGCCATCATGTGCCTGGGCATGTTCATGGCGATTTTGGACATCCAGATCGTCGCCACCTCGATGCCGACCATTCAGCAAGCGCTGTTGATCGCGCCAGACCAGATGAGCTGGATCCAGACCGCCTATCTGATCGCCGAAGTGATCGCCATTCCCCTGACCGGGTTCCTGACGCGCATGCTCACCATGCGGTGGCTGTTCGTCATCGCGATCACGATCTTCAGCCTGGCCTCCTTGGGCTGCGCCACCAGCAGCGGCTTCGCCCCCCTGATCGCCTGGCGGGTGCTGCAGGGCTTTTCGGGCGGCACGCTGATCCCGGCGGTGTTCTCGGCGGTGTTCATGCTCTTTCCCGCGCGACGCCAGGCCGTGGCCACGACCATCGCCGGCGTGCTGGCCGTGCTGGCCCCCACGGTCGGTCCGATCGTCGGCGGCTGGATCACCGACACCTTTTCGTGGCGCTGGCTGTTCCTGGTCAATGTCGGACCAGGGCTGATCTGCGCCGCCCTGGCCGCCTGGCTGCTGCCGGTGGAACGGCCGTCGGCCGGGGAGGCCCGCCGACTGGACGCCCTGTCCCTGGTGCTGATGGCGTTGGCCCTGGCGGCGCTAGAACTAGCGCTGAAGGAAGCGCCTCAACGCGGCTGGACCTCACCACTGGTTCTGGGGCTGTTGGCGTTCAGCGCGGCGGCGGCCGGGGCTTTCGCGCGGCGGACCCTCAAGGCGCTCTATCCCATCGTGGACCTGCGCACCTTCAAGGATCGCAACTTCGCCATCGGCTGTCTGTTGAGCTTTGTCCTGGGTATCGGCCT
>JAHINZ010000375.1 GCA_018895795.1 Alphaproteobacteria bacterium | reverse complement strand
GGCTTTGAGCATGTCATAGATGGTCAGACAGGCCACCGAGACGGCGGTCAGGGCCTCCATCTCGACCCCGGTCGGGCCGGTGGTCTTGACCCGCGCGGTCACCGACAGCCCGCCCTCGCCGGGCTCGACCTCGACCACCACCTTCGACAAGGCCAACGGATGGCACAGCGGGATCAGGTCCGAGGTTCTCTTGGCGGCCATCACGCCGGCGATCTCGGCCACGGCCCGGACATCGCCCTTGCGGCCGGTTCCGGACACCGCCAGGGCCAGGGTCTCGGGCGTCATCCGCACGAAACCGGTCGCCACCGCCTCGCGGACCGTCGAGGCCTTGTCGGAGACATCGACCATGCGGGCCCGGCCCTGGTCGTCGATGTGGGTCAGCCGGCTCACTGTTCGAGCAGCCGGGGCATCAGCTCGACCATGTTGCAGGGCTTGTGGCGGCTGTCGAGCTGGGCGGCGATGACCTTGTCCCAGCCGTCGCGCACCGCGCCATTGCTGCCCGGCAGACAGAACACGAAGACGCCGTCGATCAGCCCGGCCGTGGCCCGCGACTGCAGGGTCGACAGGCCCACCGACTGATAGCTGACCATGTGGAAGATCACCGAGAAGCCGTCGATCCGCTTGTTGAACAGCGGCTCCAGCGCCTCGACCGTCACATCGCGGCCGGTCAGGCCGGTGCCGCCGGTGGTGACGATGGCGTCGACCTGGCCCGAGCCGATCCAGGCGCGGACCTGGTCGCGGATCTGGGCGATGTCGTCGCGGACCACCGCCCGGCCGCCCAGCTCATGGCCGGCGGCCTTGACGCGCTCGACCAGCACCTGGCCCGAGGTGTCGCTCTCCTCGTCGCGGGTGTCGGAAATGGTCAGGATCGCCACGCGCACCGGCGTGAATGGAAGGTCCGGCTTGATCCCGCCGCCGGGGGTGAGGCCTGCTGCAGACATGACTTACTCCTGATCCCAACGCGAGGCGTCGGTCCTATCGCGGTCGGTGGGTTCGATCCAGCGGGCGCCGCCGGGGCCGTGCTCCTTCTTCCAGAAGGGCGCGCGGCTTTTCAGCCAGTCCATCAGGAAGTCACAGGCCTCGAAGGCCGCCCGGCGATGGCCGGCGGCGGTGGCCACGAAGACGATGGCCTCGCCCGGCGCGATGTGGCCGGTGCGATGGACGATTCGGTAATCGTGGAGCGAAAAGCGGGCCTTGGCGGCCTCGGCGAAGTCCTGGATCGCGGCGTCGGTGAAGCCGGGATAGGCCTCCAGCTCCAGCGCCGCCGCCTGGCCCTGCTCGGCGCGCGCCAAGCCCACGAAACTGGCCACCGCGCCCGTTTCGGCGCGGCCGACGCAGAAGGCGGTCAGCAAGGCGCCGGGTTCGAACGGCGCTTCCGTCAGGGTGATCATCCGCCGCTCATCGGCGGCAGGAAGGCGACCTCGGTGGAAGCCAGCAACGCCGCCTCGCCGCGCACCACGGTCTTGTCGACCGCCACCTGGACGCCCGGGCCGCTCAGGGCCTCAGCGAGATCAGGATCGTCGCCGGCGATCACCGCGCGCAGAGCGGACAAGGACATCGCCTCAATAGCCCGATCGCGCCAGCCGGCCTGGTCGGCCAGGCGTCCAAACAAGAGAACCCGGGCCATCGGCTAGCCGCCCGTCGTCGACATGTGGCGGGCCACGGCCGGTCGCGCGCCGGCGATCTGGAAGTCGTGACCTTCGGGTTTCGAGCCGATGGCGGCGAAGATCGCCTGTTCCAGCTCGGCGTCGCTGGCCCCGGCCCGGATCACGGCCCGCAGGTCGGAGGCGTCGTCACGACCCAGGCAGGTGTGCAACGTGCCGGTGCAGGTCAGGCGCACCCGGTTGCAGGCCTCGCAGAAATTATGGCTGAGCGGCGTGATGAAGCCCAGGCGCCCGCCGGTCTCGGCCACCCGCGTATAGCGGGCCGGGCCGCCGGTGGCGTAGGCGAGGTCTTCCAGGGTCCAGAACGACGACAGGTCGCGGCGCACATCCTTCAGCGACAGATACTGGTCGGTGCGGTCCTCGTCGATCTCGCCCAGGGGCATGGTCTCGATCAGGGTCATGTCGCAGCCGCGCTGGTGGGCCCAGGCGATCAGGGCGGGCAGTTCCTCGGCGTTGTCGTGCTTGAGGGCGACGGCGTTGACCTTCACGGCGATTCCCGCGGCCAGGGCCGCGTCGATCCCGCCGATCACCTGGGCGACGTCACCGCCGCGGGTCAGGCGCTTGAACAGGTCGGGCTTCAAGGTATCGAGCGAGACATTGATCCGCCGCACGCCGGCCCGCGCCAGGTCTTCGGCGTATTTCGCCAGCTGGGTGCCGTTGGTGGTCAGGGTCAGCTCGTCCAGCGCCCCGGTCCGCAGATGGCGGGACAGCTGGCCGACCAGGTCCATGAAGCCCTTGCGCACCAGGGGCTCGCCGCCGGTCAGCCGCAGCTTGCGCACGCCCAGGCCGATGAAGGTGGACGCGACGCGGTCCAGCTCCTCCAACGTCAGCACCTGCGCCTTGGGCAGGAAGGTCATATGCTCGGCCATGCAATAGACGCAGCGCAGGTCGCAGCGATCGGTGACCGAGACGCGCAGATAGGTCACGGCCCTGCCAAAGCCGTCGATCAGACGGGGCGGGATCAAGGTCGCTTGCGCGGGGCTGTCGTCATGGGGCGTCATGTCTGCGGTCAAGATAGGGGTTGGGTGACATGACGGAAAGGGAAAGTGGAAAGTTCGCGGCGATCGTCCTGGCGGCGGGCGCCGGTGTCCGCTTCGGCGGCGGCAAGCTTCTCGCCCCTTTTGGCGGCCGCCCGCTGATCGCGGGAGCGCTCGCCAGCGCCCTGGCCGCGCCGGTCATCTCGGTGGTGGTGGCGATCCGCGAGGATCCCGAGCTGGAAGCCGCGATCCTCGCCCTGGACCTCACGGACGCGACGCGTCTGGTCCGGGTGGAGAATTCGACCGAGGGCATGGGCGCCTCGCTGGCCGCCGCCGCCCGCGCCCTGCCCGCCGATCTTGACGGTGTCTTCGTGTTCCTGGGCGACATGCCGCGCGTCGGGGCCGAGGTCGCCACAACCCTGATCCTCGCCCTGGGCGGACGCAACGGCGTCGTCGCCCCACGCCATGCCGGGCGGCGCGGCCATCCCGTGCTGTTCGGCGGCGACTGGCTGCCGGCCCTGCGAGACCTCGGCGGAGACGTCGGGGCCCAGGCCCTGATCCGCCAGGCCGGAGCCCGGTTCATCTCCGTCGAGACCGATGATCCCGGGGTCCTGTTTGACGTTGACCGTCCCGAGGACCTGACCGCCGCGCCTTGAGCTTCAGTGACGCGTCCGTCGGCCGTCCCAGAGGATGCTGCGGATTTCCTCGATGATGCGGATCGCGCCCTCGGGATCGCCACGCGCCTCCAGCGCGATCAGGCGCGGCATCAGCAGGGCCAGGATCCGCCGCTGCTGAGGGCCCAGCGCGTCCAGGCCCCGCCTGAACTCGGCGATCTCCTCGGCGGAGACGTCATGCGCGAGCGTCGCGGTTCCTGTCATCGCTGACCCGCCGGGCGCGAACGGCTGAAAGGGTGGCGACCAGCAAGGCGATCAGAACGCCATAGCTGAGCACGGTGAGACCCAAGATCACGGTGGCGATATAGATGCGCAGATCGATGATCGAGACGATGTGCGAGGCGACCGCCATCATCTGGCACGCCGCCGCGAACAGGCTCCACAGCCGACGAGCCCGCAGCGAGGCCCAGACCAGCAGGGCCATGACCACGATATCCACGGCCATGATCCCCCATTCGGGGCTGATGGGATCGCGGATGATCACGAACGGCGTCGCGATCCAGCCGCTCAGATAGACGATCGCCACGAACCGGGCCCAGCGATCGCCCTTCCAGATCGCGAATCCGCAGATCAGTACGGCGACCGCGAGGGAAAGCCATGGGGTGAGGGTATGGTACACGGCATGGTCCCGACGCGAACTGGCGCGTGACCATGCCGTAAGCCCGCCCTTTGGAAAAGGCCGTCATCATGCGGCGCGGCCTCCCTCGACCGCACGGAATCCGCTCGTGCGCGGCACGTCTCCAGGCTTATCCACCTCGCCGACGGACACCCATTTGCAACCGATCTGCTCGCGGACGGTCTGCAGCCCGCCATGAGCCCGGATGATGGTGCGGCGGGCCGCGAGAATGTGGCTGAGGGTTTCACCCAGGTCGTCGACGGCGTCCTGCCCGATCACGGCCGACAGGTTGGCTTCCAGACGCAAGCTCGGCAGCAGGCCCACCAGCTCGGCCGTTTCGCGCAGGGCCGCGTCAATCGCCGCTTCGGCGCGCATCAGTTTCTGGGCCCCGGCGCGGGCCGCATCGATCCGTTTCATGCAAGACTCTCCTGTCGCGCGGAGCGTGTCCGCGCGTTCAAAGGCTTAGATTTGCTCGTGGGTGTTAGCCGGCCCGAGGGGGCGGCGGGCTCCAGCCCTCGCGGAATCGCTGAAGGGCATAGAGAAAATCGTGGGCGCCCGTGGTCAGCGCACCGAGCAGAAGTCCGCCCAGTATCGCCAGCCCAATGATCAGGCCCAGCCACTGCAAGGGGCTCAGGTCATCGCGCCACCCCCTCGCCGTCCGTTGTGGAGGGGACGGTCGTCGGCCAGAAAGGCCGTCGCCGCCAGAACGCGCAGCAGAAGCTTGGACGGGGGGTCGCCCGCCGCCTGCGACTTCTTCAGGGCCGAGACCGCTTCGGTGACCAGCAGGCCCCGTTCCGGCGTCCCCGCCAACAGGGTCAGGCCCTCTTCCAGGGACTGCCAACTGGCGATGAAGAAGGCCGAGGCCTCCGCCCGGGGTCGCGCCGCGTCTCGGGTCTGATTGTCGTTCATGGTCACTCCCACCTTCACGGTGAGAAGAGACCGGCGCCGCCGCCACGGCTAGGTCGCCCGATTGCCTACGGTAGTCGTTACCGGGGTCGGCTTCCCAGGCCATGAAGGCCAGGGCCGCGTCGCGACGGCTGACGCCCGACAGACGCCGACGGGCGCTGAGCACATGCATCTCGACCGTCTTGGGCGAGAGGCTGAGCAGGCGCGCGATTTCCTTGGACTGCAGATGGCCGGCGATCAGGCGCAGAATCTCGCGCTCACGCGGGGTAAGGCGCTTGAATCCAGAACTGTCGCCGGTTTCCACCATGGCGCTAGCATGCGACGCGGCTCGCGCGACGTCCAGCGCCTGAGGGCGCCGGACGTCGCGAATCTAGGCCGTCTGTGTCGTGAAAGGCAGGCGTTGGGTCGATTTGGCGTTCAGCGCCAGCAGGGCGTTGGCCACGGCTGGACCGATGACCGGCGTGCCCGGTTCACCCACGCCGCTGGGCGGATTGCCCGACGCGACGATATAGGTCTCGACGGTCGGGGCCTCGTTCATCCGCAGGACCCGATACCCGTCGAAATTACCCTGATCGACCGCGCCATCGGTCAGCGTGATCTCGCCGAACAGGGCCGCAGACAGGCCATAGCAAGTTCCGCCTTCCATCTGGGCGGCGATCTGGTCGGGCGAGACGGCGACGCCGCAATCGATGGCCGTGACCACGCGGCCGACCTTGGGCGCGCCGTCGACCAGCTTGACCTCGGCGACCTGGGCGACGACCGAGCCGAAGCTCTCATGCACCGCCACGCCCCGGCTCCAGCCGGCGGCGGGCGCGGGCCCGGCCTTTTCGAGGGCCAGGTTCAGCGTCGCCAGATGCCGATCGGCCCCGGCCTTGGCGTAGAGGGCCCGGCGATAGTCCACCGGATCCTTGCCGGCCTTGCGGGCCAGTTGGTCGATGGTGTGCTCCATCACGAAAGCCGTGTGGGTCGCGCCCACCGATCGCCACCACAGAACCGGCACGCCCACGTCGGGCAGGGCGACCTGGGCGTCGACGATCGGCGTGGCCTTCAGATAGGGCGAGCCGGCCGTCCCTTCGATGGCGGTCTGGTCCGGGCCCTTGCCGCCCATCGGCGAGCCCTTCATGATCGACTGGCTGACGATACGATGACGCCAGGCGGCCGGATAGCCGTCCTTGTCGAGGCTGATCTTGACGGCGTGCACAACCTGCGGCCGGAAGAAGCCGGCGCGCATGTCGTCCTCGCGGGTCCAGACCAGCTTCACCGGCCGACCCTTGCCGACCCTCTTCGCGATTTGGACGCATTCGGACGCATAGTCGGACGTGAAATTGGCGCGGCGACCAAACGATCCGCCGGCGAACAGGGTCTCGATCTCGACCGAGCCCGGCAGGGTCCCGACGATCTTGGCCGCGTTAAGCTGGTCCAGGGTCTGGCCCTGGGAGCCAAACACCATCTTGACCTTTGAACCGTCGACCATGGCCACGCAGTTCATCGGCTCCATGGCGGCGTGGGCCAGATAGGGAAACTCGTAGGTCGCCTCGAACACCTTGGCGCCCTTGGCGCCGGCGATCACGGCGGCGTCACCCTTGGAATCGAAGGCTTCCCACTTCTGGTCGGCGGGACCCTTGCCGGTGGCCAGCTCGCGGAACGCGGCGAGAATGGTCGACGAGCTGCGCTTCTCGGCCTTCTCCTCGTTCCATTCGACCTTCAGGGCCTCGCGGCCCATGCGCGCGGCGTAGGTGGTTTCGGCGACCACCGCGATCCCGGTTGGAATCTCATAGACCTCGACCACGCCCGGGACCTTCTTGGCCTCGGCGGCGTCGAAGCTCTTCACCGTGCCGCCAAAGCGCGGGGCGTGGGCGACCATCGCCGTCAGCATGTTCGGCAGATGGACGTCCTGGGTGAAGCGCGCCGTCCCGTCGCTCTTGGCCTGGGCGTCCTTGCGGCGCACCCGGTCGGTGCCGATCAGGGTGAAGGCCTTGGGATCCTTCAGGGCCGGATCGGCGGGCGGTGTGATCTTGGCGGCGTCGGCGACCAGATCGCCGAAGCCGGCCGTCTTGCCCGACTTGTGGCTCAGGACGCTGTCCTTGACGGTGATCTCGGCGGCGGGAACGTTCCACTTGGCCGCCGCCGCCTGAACGAACATCGCCCGGGTCGCCGCACCGGCCTTGCGCAGCTGGGTCCAGGAATTGGAAATCGCCGACGAGCCGCCGGTCAGCTGGGCGCCCAGGGACCCGTTGGCGTAGAGCTTGGCGTTGGCCGGCGCCTGCTCGACCGAAACGCGGGTCCAGTCGGCGTCGAGCTCCTCGGCGACGATGGCCGCCAGGCCCGCATGATTGCCCTGGCCGAACTCGATGTGTTTGGAGATCACGGTCACCCCACCGTCGGGCCCCACCTTGACGAAGGGTCCGAAGGCGCCGACCTCGACCTTGGAACCGGCGCTCATGATGTCGGCGGGCGAGCAGCCGACCAGCAGGGCGCCGCCGACCAGGGCCGAACCGACCACGACGTCGCGGCGGTTCACGCCGTCCTGGCCCAGAAGCTTGTTGAAGGGCGCGTTCATCGGCCGGTCCCCCGAGCGGTCGCGCCTGAAGCGGCGGCGATGGCCTCATCGATATCGGCGTGCGGCTTGCCGGCCGCAGCGACCGTCCCCAGACCACCGCTGGCGGCGTCCTTGATGGCGGCGCGGATGCGCTGATAGGTGCCGCAGCGACAGATATTGCCGCTCATGGCGTTATCGATGTCCTCGTCAGACGGCGCCGTGTTCTGGGCGATCAGGGCGGCGGCCGACATGATCTGGCCCGACTGGCAGTAGCCGCATTGCGGCACGTCGTGCTTGACCCAGGCCTGCTGCAGCGGATGCGCGCCGCCGAGCCCTTCGATGGTGGTGATCTTGACCCCGGAAAGGCCTTCGATCGGCGTGACGCACGAGCGGATCGGCTGGCCGTCGACGTGCACGGTGCAGGCCCCGCATTGGGCCACGCCGCACCCGAACTTGGCGCCGGTCAGACCGACTTCGTCCCTGAGAACCCACAGCAGGGGGGTTGCGGGATCGGCGTTCACCGTCACCGTCTTGCCGTTTATATCTAGAGTCGCGGCCATGGATCATCGCCTCCCAACGAAGCGCGAGCCGCGGCGCGACCCAGCGTTTGGTGGAATTCTAACACTGTTCACACTGCCCGAGGCCAGCACTATTTCGAGGCCCGCGCCTTGGGTTCGCGGCGCGGCTGACACAGATCGAGCGAAACGGTCCGCCCCGAGATGACGAGGGGAGCCGAACGCGTTCAAAACCGCTTATGCTGTGACCGCCGTCCGTCAGGAGTTCGCCGTGCGTCGACTATTGTTAGTTTCCCTGGTGGTGGGCTTGATCCTTTCCGCCTGCGCCACCGTCGCGCCGACCGAGGCGACCACCACGCCGGTGACCTATGGCTGCAAGGCCGGAAAGGCCTTCACCGCCACCTATCGCGCCAGCGGCGACAAGGCCGTGGTGGCGGCGGGCGGGTTGACCCGGACGCTGCCGCTGGCCCGCTCGGGGTCCGGCGCCCGCTACGCCGCCGGCGGGTTCGAGATCTGGGGTAAGGGCGACGCGGCCAGGCTCACCGGTTTTCCAGGCGGACCCTATGATGACTGCCAGGCTCGCTGAGGACACGCCCTTGGACTCTTTTCCCGCTTTCTTCCCGCTCGCGGGCCGCACGGTGGTGATCGCCGGTTCCGGCGAGGGCGCCGACAACAAGGCGCGCCTGTTCGCGGGTTCGCCCGCCACGCTGGTGCGGCTGGACGGCCACGCCGCCTTCTTGCCGGGCTCCTATTCGGGCGCGGTCCTCGCCTTCATCTCCAGCGATGATGAGGTCTTCGTTCAGGCCGCCGCCGCCGCCGCCCGCGCGGCCAGGGTGCTGGTCAATGTCGTCGACAAGCCGGCGCTCTGCGATTTCAACACCCCGGCGGTGATCGACCGGGGCGAGGTGGTCGCGGCCGTCGGCACCGGCGGCTCGGCCCCGGTGCTGGCAACGATGCTGCGCAACGACATCGAGTCCCAGGTCCCCGAAGGGGCCGGCCGGGTCGCCGCGATGCTGCGCCGGTTCCAGGACGAGGTTCGCAAGACGCTTCCCGCCCTGCACGAACGCCGCGCCTTCCTGCGCGACGCGGTGGCCGGCGAGGCCGCCCAGGCGGCGATGGCGGGCGACATGGAAATGGCCGGTCGATTGTTCCGTGAAGCCTTGGCCAAGGGCTCGGCGCGGCAAGGCCGGGTGCGGTTCATCGCCGGCAAGGGGCCCTCCGACCTTCTGACCCTGCGCGCCGTTCGGGCCCTGTCGGCCGCCGATGACCTGGTCGCCGACCCCGATGTCGATCCGCAGATCCTGACCATGGCGCGTCGGGACGTTCATCGCCTGGCCCCGGAAGAGGCCGGCGCCGATCGCCTGATCCAGCTGGCCGGCGAGGGCCGGCAGGTCGTCCGGCTGATCACCGGACCGGTCGAACCCTCGACGATCCAGGCCCTGGCCAAGGCCGGGGTGCTGGTCGAGGTGCTGCTGTCCGCCCCGACGACCTAGTCCAACGACCGGCCCCGGGTCTCGGGCAACAGGAACAGGGTCGTCAGCACGCTGATCAGAGTGAAGACCACCGGATACCAGAGGCCGGCATAGATGTTGCCCACCGCCGTGACGATGGCGAAGGCGAAGAACGGCACGAAGCCGCCGACCCAGCCGGTGCCGATATGATAGGGCAGCGACAGGGCCGTGTAGCGCACCCGGGTCGGGAACAGCTCGACCAGACAGGCGGCCAGCGGCCCAAACAGCGCCGTCGCCGCGATGACGAACACGAACAGCACGCCGAACATGCCCAGCAGGTTCATGCGCGCCGGGTCGGCCTTGGCGGGATAGCCCGCAGCCGCCAACGCGGCCTTGATGGCGGTTTCGGTGGCCGTCTTGGCCGCCTTGGTCTCGGGCTTGGACAAGCCCTTGGCGCTGGGCGAGGCGACCTCGACCGTTCCCACCCGCATCACGGCCGGGGTTCCGGCCGGCGCCGTCTGGTTGGCGTAGGAGACCCCGGCATTGGCCAGGGCGCTCTTGACGATATCGCAGGATGAGACGAAGGCCGCCTTGCCGACCGGGTCGAATTGCAGGGCGCAATCCTTGGGATCGGCCACGACCACGACGGGCGACTTGGCCGAGGCCTCGGCGAGGGCCGGATTGGCGGCGCGCTCCAGCAGATGAAAGCCCGGGAAGTAGAAGGCCAGGGCCAGGGTCATGCCCGCCAGCATCACCGGCTTGCGACCCACCTTGTCCGACAGGGCCCCGAACACGACGTAAAACACCGCACTGACGGCCGTGGCCGTCATCATCAGGCCGTTGATGGTGACCGGATCGACCTTCAGGAACTTCTCCATGAAGGTCTGCACATAGAAGAAGCTGGTGTACCAGACCGCGCCCTGGGCGCACATCATCGACAGGAAGGCCAGGATCACCAGCTTCATGTTCTTCCACTGGCCGAAGGCTTCAGCATAGGGCGCCTTCGAGGCCTCGCCGTCTTCCTTCATCTTGGCGAAGGCCGGGCTTTCGGTGAGCTTCAGGCGCATCCAGACCGAGACGCCCAGCAGGCCGATCGAAACGCCGAACGGGATGCGCCAGCCCCAGGCGTCGAACGCCTCCAGTCCGATCGCGGCGCGGGTTCCGAGAATGACCAACAGGGCGCCGAACAGTCCGAAGGCCGCCGAGGTCTGCACCCACGAGGTCGACCAGCCGCGCCGGTTAGGCGGTGAGTGCTCGGCGACATAGATGGCCGCGCCGCCATATTCGCCGCCCAGGGCGAAGCCCTGAACGCAGCGCAGGATGATCAGCAGGATCGGCGAGACGATGCCGGCCTGCTGGTAGGTCGGCAGGAAGGCGATAGCGAAGGTGGCGCCGCCCATCAGCAGCACCGTGGCCAGGAACGCGCCCTTGCGGCCGGCCTGATCCCCGATCTTGCCGAACACCAGGGCGCCGATCGGCCGGAAGGCGAAGCCGACGCCGAACAGCGCCAGGGCGGCGACATAGCCTGCCGAGTCGCTCAGACCGGTGAAGAAGGTCTTGGAAATGACCTGGGCCAGGCTGCCGAAGATGAAGAAGTCGTACCATTCGAACGCCGTGCCGGCCGAGGAGGCCGCCACCACGGTGCGCATCGACGCGGCCTCTTTCTGGGTCGTCTGGTCGGTCATTCTGTTCCCCCCGGGACGCTGTCACGCGCTCTTGAGCGCCAGCTTTAGCGTGGTTCGACCGCCGGGGAAACTCAGGCGACGGCGGCCTCTGAAATCTCCGGACGATCGGCGAGACGCAGGATTTCGGCGATCAGGGCCGTGGGCGAGATCGGCTTGGCGACGACTCCGTCCATGCCGGCCGCGAGGTAGGCGGCGCGTTGATGGGCCATGACATTGGCGGTCAGGGCGATGATCGGCGCCATGCTCGCGGGCCCCGGCAGCGCCCGGATTTCGCGCGCCGCCTCCAGGCCATCCATGCCGGGCATCTGCACGTCCATCAACACCAGGTCGAAGCCCCCGCGCCGCGCCGCCTCGACGCCGGAGAGACCATCGTCGGCCGTGTGGACCATCGCGCCCAAGTGCTCGAGGATCCGCGAGGCGACCAGCTGGTTGGTGGGGTTATCCTCGACCAGCAGGATACGCAGGCCGTTCAGGACGTCGGCGGCGGCCGGATCAATCGTCGCCGGAGGCGCCGCGCTGGGCGCGGCGATGACCAGGGTGAAGCACGATCCGACGCCGGGCTCGGACTGGAACGCAACGTCGCCGCCCAGCATCTCGGCCAACCGCCGGGTGATCGCCAGGCCAAGGCCCGAACCGCCGAACCGTCGGGTGGTGCTGGCGTCGCCCTGCTCGAACCGCTCGAACAGGCGGGCCTGGACTTCGCGCGGCACGCCGACGCCCGTGTCGATGACGTCGAAGGCGATCCGGTCGTCAATGCGACGAAGCCGAACGGTGACCGAGCCGTCGAGGGTGAATTTCACGGCGTTGCCGATCAGGTTGAACAGCGCCTGACGCAGTCTTGTGGGATCCGTCTCGATCCAGCCCAGATCGGGCGCTTCAACCTTTACGGTCAGGCCCTTGAGTTCAGCCTGACAGGCCATCAGTCGGGCCACGCCGTTCAGCAGCGCGCAGGGATCGACCGGTTCAAGATGGATTTCCAGACGCCCCGCCTCGATGCGGGAGATATCGATGACGTCGTCCAGCAAGGTCGACAGCATCTGGCCGCAGGCCAGGGCTTCGTCCAGCAGGTTGCAGGCGGCGTCCGGCAGACCCTGGCGCTTCAGGAGATGCATCACGCCCAGCACGCCGTTCATCGGAGTGCGGATCTCATGACTCATATTGGCCAGGAACTGGGCCTTGGCCTCGCTGGCCGCCTGGGCGGCGCGCTCGGCCTCCACCAGGGCCAATTCGGCCCGCTTCTTCTCGTCGATGTCGAGGATCATGCCGAACGCCTTGCGGGCCTGACCGCTAGCGTCCCGGCGAGCCTCGTGGAAAATCCGCATCCAGCGCCCTTCGCCCGAGCCGGTGATCAGGCGGACGTCGACCGAACGCGCGCCCCACTCGCCGGGCTTGCGCCAAATGCCGCCGGCGCCCAGCAACGCGTCGCGATCCTCGGGATGGATCATCGGCCAGACGCCCTCACGAACATCCTCGTAGCTTATCCGCCGACCGAGCATGCGGTGGAACTCCGGCGAGCCCCAGAAGTCGCGCCCCACGTGATCGATCTCGTAAACGCCGGCCCGCGCCGCGCCCAGCGCGATCCGCAGCCGCCGGGCGTTGATCCGCGCCTCCCGCCGCGCATCGGCCAGGGCGGTGATGTCATCGATGTAGGTGATGACGCCGACGATATCACCCGCGGCGTTGCGCCAGGGTCGCGCCTCCCAGCGCAGGCAGTGTTCCACGCCGTCGCCGTCGCGCAGCCTGTCCTCCTGCCGCGTGACAACCTCGCCCGACAGGGCCCGGGTGACGGCCGAGACGAGCCGGCGACGGCCGCCTTGGGTCAGCTCGCGT
>JAHINZ010000374.1 GCA_018895795.1 Alphaproteobacteria bacterium | reverse complement strand
TGGCGAACTTTTCCGTGGCCTTGGACTTGGCGGCCGACAGGGCCGCGACGCGGTCGCCCTTGGCGCGGATCGTGTAGGCGTCGGCCAGGTCGGCGCCGACGGCCTTCTTCACTTCGGCCTTCAGGGCGTCGGTGTCTTCCGGCTGGAAGTCGAAGGGCTCCTTGGCGGCGTGTTCGGCCAGCTCGATGATGCCGTTGATCACGGCCTGCATGCCCTTGTGGGCGAAGCTGACGCCGCCCAGGACGATCTCTTCCGAGAGCTCCTGGATTTCGGATTCGACCATCATCACGGCGTCGGCGGTGCCGGCCACGACCAGGTCCATCTTGCTTTCCTTCAGCTCGTCGAGCGTCGGGTTCAGCACATATTCGCCGTTGATATAGCCGACGCGGGCGCCGCCGATCGGGCCCATGAACGGGGCGCCGGAGATCACCAGGGCGGCCGAGGCGGCGACCATGGCGACGATGTCGGGATCATTTTCGAGGTCATGCTGCAGCACGGTGCAGACGACCTGGACTTCGTTCTTGAAGCCCTTGACGAACAGCGGGCGGATCGGACGGTCGATCAGACGGGAAACCAGGGTTTCCTTTTCCGACGGACGGCCTTCGCGCTTGAAGAAGCCGCCCGGGATCTTGCCGGCGGCGTAGGTCTTCTCGATGTAGTTGACGGTCAGGGGGAAGAAGTCCTGGCCGGGCTTGGCTTTCTTGGCGAACACAGCGGTGGCCAGGACGACGGTTTCGCCCATGGTGGCCAGAACGGCGCCGTCAGCCTGACGGGCGATGCGACCGGTTTCGAGGACCAGCGTCTTGCCGCCCCACTCGATCGTCTTGCGCATGATTTCGAACATATGTGCTTCTTTCGGTTCCGAAGGACCCATTTCCTTCAGGACGGACAGGGGCAGGCGGCCGAAGGGCGGTCCCGAGATTTCCTCATCCAGTTCGACAGACGTCCGGGGATCGTGACCCCCGGCTTACCTCTTCGGACCGCCTGGGCGGATCCGCAGCAACTCTCGTTTCGGCCTGTCTTGAAACGAGAGCCCAGAAAAGCGTTCGGCCGCCCCGCGTGAGCGAGGCGGCCGACTGCGCCGAAAACTAGCGGCGCAGACCCAGCTTTTCGATCAGGACCGTGTAACGGCCCAGATCGGACTTCTTCAGGTGGTCGAGGAGGCTGCGACGCTGGGAAACCATCATCAACAGACCACGACGGCTGTGGTTGTCCTTCTTGTGGGTCTTGAAGTGCTCGGTCAGGTTGGCGATCCGTTCAGACAGGATCGCGACCTGGACTTCGGCGCTGCCGGTGTCACCCTCGGTGCGGGCGTGTTCGGCGATAAGAGCGGTCTTGCGCTCGGCAGTGATCGACATCGGTGTGTCTCCGCTCAGGTGAGTTGGAAGACCCGCACCGGATTGAGCCGTCCGGCGCGCATCTCGCACAGGGCCACCAGCCTGTCTCCCACCATGGCGGAAACGGTTCGATCGCCGGGCGTGAGCTCGGCTTTCAGCGTTTCAACCTGCCTTGGGAGCAGAACGATGGCGCGTCCCTGCGCAAGCCGGAAGGCGTCTTCATCAGTCACGGCCAGCGCCGGGATGTCGTCCAGCGCGGTCTCGACCGGAAGTAATGCCTCCGACAGGCGGGCCTCATAGCTCAAATTCTCAAGAGTTTCCAGCGCTATCGCGGTTTCCTCGGTGAACCGACCCACCCGCGTGCGGCGCAGCTGATCCACATGGCCGCAGGTTCCAAGCTGGGCCGCGAGGTCGCGAACCACGGCGCGGACATAGGTCCCCTTGCCGCATTCCATCTCCAGCACGATGTGATCGACGTCCGGGACCTCCACCACCCGCAGGGCGTGGATATGCACTTTGCGGGTCTTCAGCTCGAAGTCGACGCCTTCGCGGGCCAGGTCATAGGCGCGCTCGCCGTCGACCTTGATGGCCGAATAGTTGGGCGGGATCTGATCGACCTCACCGATAAAGGCCGGCAGGACGGCCTCGACCTGATCGCGGGTCGGGCGCACATCGCTGGTGGCGGTGGTCTCGCCCTCGCGGTCCAGCGTCGTGGTGTCGCGGCCCCACTGGAGGGTGAAGCGATAGGCCTTGTCGGCGTCGACCAGGAACGGCACCGTCTTGGTCGCCTCGCCCAGGGCGATCGGCAAGATGCCGGTGGCCAGGGGATCCAGCGTGCCGGCGTGGCCGGCCTTCTGAGCGTTGAAGGCCCGGCGCACGCGGGTGACGGCGCTGGTCGAGGTCAGGTCATAGGGCTTGTCCAGGCACAGCCAGCCCGAGACGGCGTCGCCCTTCTTGCGGCGCGCCATGCTCAGTCTTCCCGATCGTCCTGATCATCGTCGTCGACTACGTCGGCCAGCCGGCGCAGGTCCTGCTGCACCACCGGGTTGTCGAACAGGCGGTTCATATAGGCGGCCGAATTGAAGCTCTCATCGTGGATGAACTTCAGGTCTGGCGTGAACTTCATGTCGATGGTCTTGCCGAGCCGACCGCGCAGGAACTTGGCCACGCGGTTGAGGCCGGCCACCACCACTTCGGGGCTGCCCAGCTCGACGGCGATGCGCGAGGGCGAGGAGGCCTCGCGATCGATCTTCGGCGCGATGCCGGCCCCCAGGGGCTCGACGAAACAGACGGCGTGGCGCAGGTCCGGAGTCAGCCGCACCTCGGTGACGGTCACCGAGATATTGATCAGGGCCGGGTCCTGCAGATCTTCATGACGCAGGATCTCGACCAGGGCGTGGCGGATCAGTTCGCCGGCCCGCAGCTGGCGCTGCGACGGCCCCGTCGGGGCGGCCTTGGGGGTCTTGTCGGTATGGCGCTTCATGGCGCGGTGTCCTTCAGGCCCGGCCGGCGGATCGAACACCGGAGCGCGGGGAAAATGCAAGGCGCGGTGTCTAGGCTTGTGGGGGCGATAAGTCCAGCGCCGGGCGTGACCAACCTAACGGAGCGGCGAGCACGTGGCGGGCCACGCCATCGATATTCTGGCCCGAGGGCCGGAAGCCCAGATCCGTGGCGAGCCTGACGGAGCGCCGGTTGTCGGTATCGATGAAGGCTTCGACCTCGACAGATCCGCCTCTCGCCCAAAACCAACCGAGCGCGGCGTTCGAGGCTTCGCGCGCAAGACCTCGACCCCAAAAATCGGGATGGAGATGATAGGCATACTCCGAACAGGCGCCCAGGTTGTTGAAGCCCGCCGTCCCAACGAATTGCCCCTCCGCCCGACCAATCAAGGCCCAGCGAAAGCCTCGACCTTCCGCCAGGCTTTGCAGGAAGAAATCGATGATCTTGTCACTGTCGTTCGCACAAATCGCCGGCAAGCGGATCGGGCGACCCTCGGCGTCTTTGGCCGGACCCGAGAAACGGCAAACCTCAGGGTCGCGCCACATCGAGAACATCCCCGCCGAATGAGCGAAAGATAGAGGTTCGAGGATAGGGCGTTCGGTCGTCAATGTCGGCGGGAGAAAAGCCAACCCTGTCATATCTTGGGGCCCGCCTAAGCTCCCGTCCGCGCCTTGAAGAACGCGATCACCTTGTCGTGGGCCTTCATGGTGCCGCTGTCGGGGATCGAGCGGTGAAGGTGAAGGGTCAGCACCGAATGCGGCGCCATCGGCACGCCCGGGGCGGCGTCGGCGTCCTCCAGCTCGACCACCTCGACCTTGTCGCCGAACGCGCGCTTCAGGGTCTCGAACCGGGCGTCGGGCACCAGCTTGTCGGACTTGAACCTCAGGGCCATCAGCGACAGGTCCTCGGTCTCGAAGCGGGTGCGGGCGCAGGCGATCTCGGCCGCCGAACAGCCCAGCGCGCCCGCGCCCTTCTTGCCGAACGGCAGCGAGGGCTGCGACATCACCGGCGCCACCACCGAGGGCTCGGTCATCATCGCCAAGGCGAAGCCGCCGGTGAAGCACATGCCCACCGCGCCGACACCCTTGCCGCCGCACTCGGCATGGACCTGACGGGCCAGGGCGCGGAGCCAGTCGACGATCGGGCTGGAGCGGTCGGTCGCCCAGGCGGTGAACTCGCGACGCACGCACAGGGTCCTGGCGATCTCGCCCAGGGCGTAGCCGATACTGACCGGCTTGGCCGGCTTGCCAAACAGGCTGGGGCAGAAAACGGTCATGCCCGCCGCCGCAACGTCGCGGGCGAAGGCCAGGACGCCGGGATGCAGGCCGGGCATCTCGTGGATGACAATGACGGCCGGCCCCGAGCCGATGCGATAGACCTCACGGGTCCAGCGCCCATCGTCGAACTCAAACCGCGTAAAGCCGTCCAGCGCGCTGGTCATGATGTTTTCCCCTGTCGTTGGCGGGGAGCTTGGCCGTCATCGCGGCCGCCGACAAGATCGTTAGCGAACCCCGTTCAGGGTGTCGGTCCAGTCTTCCATCGGATCGGGGCGATTGGTGTTGGGCAGCTTCCACTCGCCGCGCCAGGAGAAATCCAGCGTGCCGCACACCCGCGCCTGACCCGGCGTCTTGCCCGCCTTCTGGGGATCATCGCCCAGGGCCTGGACGCGCAGGTCCTGGCGCACGGCGATGCGGCTGAAGCTCAGCCACAGCCGCGTCGCTCCCGGACAAAAGGCCCGGACATAGATCTTGCCCTGCTCGGCCTTAGGGTCGACCTCATACAGGGCGGCGTCGGCGTCGACGCCGTCCAGGCCGGCCAGACCCTTGGGCCCCAGATCGCGCGCCTTGCCCTTGATCAGCAGGCCCTGGGCCGGCACGCCGGTGGCCAGCACCTTGATCGGCCGCACGCCGCCCAGAAGCCCCTGGTCGAACAGCACCGTCAGACCGGCCCCGGTCAGCCGCTTGGCGTCGGCCGAGATCGGGTCATACGAGAACATCCGACGCTCGGCCTGGGCGGCGGTGGCCAGGGCGCAAGCCGCCAGGACGATCGGAAGCGCCAGTCTCATCGCTTGAAGTGCAGGTTCGCCGCTTCGGGGTCAAAGCCGCTGAGCCGCCAGATATCGCCCTCGCGGGTGAAGGTCAGCAGGCAGGGGCCGTTCTTCTTGGCGGCGCAGACCCGGCCGTTGTCGACCGGACGCAGGCTGCCGGCGATGGCCACGCGACTGGGCAGCGGCCGGTCGGGCGTATAGCCGTAATAGGTGGCGGCGGCGCGGAAGGTTTCCGGCCGGATCAGGGCCTCGCCCGCCAGCTCGGCGGCAGGCCCCGCCAGCACCGCGGCGACGGCGGCCCATTTGTCGTCGACCTTGGACTTGCGCGTTTCGGCCATCAGCCGCGCCTCGATCTCGCCCTTCAGGGCCCGGCGATCGACATGGGCGTCGAAAGTCGCCCGGTCCTGATCGCGGATCGCCGTCAGCAGGGTGTGGACGTCGCCGGCCGCGTCATAGCGATCGACGGTGGCGCAGGCGCTCAGCGAAAGCGCGGCGGCGGTCAGGGCGAGGAGGGCTTTGATACGCATGACCCAAGCCGTAACGCCGGAATTGGGCGAATTCCAGTCCTGGCCGCTAGGTCGAAGCTTTCCCCGCATATGCGACGGCTTCCACGCTGCGTGATTTGGCCTCCGGCGTCACCCGATCCAGACAGGCCGTCAGAAACGCCTTTTCATCGGATTCGTTCGCGAAGAGGTTGATCATGAGGAAATAGACCCCCTCATGCACCATGAAGAGCCAGCGCTTTTGGCCGGGAGAGATGTCGGTAATTCCCTCCCAAAGCAGCAGACTATCCACCACGTTCGAGCTGATCCGGAGGCCCTCGACCTCGACGGCGTAACGAACCACCAGATCGTCAAGCGCGCCGCGTCGACGCCACGCCCTTACTAGGACGTCTTTCTGAAAGGCGATCCAGACCAACATCATGATCGTGACGGCGACCAGCAAAGAGGTCCAAAGAGCGGTCCCAGCTCTTGCGATCACACCCGAAAGGATCAGGGCCATCGCGGCCATCCAGACCAACCAGATCACCAGTCCATTGGACCGCCAGCCGATGAGCCGACGGTAGTAGGCAGGTTGGCAGTACTGGCTTTCGCCGAGCTTGATGCGACCTGTGACTTCCATCGCCATCCCCCCAACGCAAGAAAGGCGCGAGCTCTCGCTCGCGCCTTTCCTTTAAGCTGAGTTTTGACCCCGCGCCTAGTCGAGCTGGCGCTTGATCTCTTCGACGGTGAAGCACTCGATGGTGTCGCCGACCTTGATGTCCTGGAAGCCGGCGAACATCATGCCGCACTCCTGGCCAGACGGGACCTCGGGGACCTCGTCCTTGAAGCGCTTGAGGGTCTGCAGGGTGCCCAGTTCCAGAACGACGATGTCGTTGCGGATGATCCGGACCTTGGCGCCCTTGCGCACGACACCTTCGGTGACGCGGCAACCGGCGACCTTGCCGACCTTGGAGATGTCGAAGGCTTGCAGCACTTCGGCGTTGCCCAGGAAGGTTTCGCGCTGGATCGGCGCCAGCATGCCCGAGAGCACGCCTTTGATGTCATCCAGCAGGTCGTAGATGATCGCGTAGTAGCGGATCTCGACGCCTTCGCGTTCGGCCAGCGCCCGCGCCTGGGCCGAGGCCCGGACGTTGAAGCCGATCAGCGGCGCGCCGGCGCCCTTGGCCAGCATCACATCGCTTTCGCTGATCGCCCCGGCGCCCGACAGGATGATCCGCGCGCGGACCTCGTCGGTCGACATGGCGTCCAGCGATCCGATGATCGCTTCGGCCGAACCCTGCACGTCGGCTTTGATGACCAGCGGCAGTTCGCGATACTTCTTGTCCTGCAGCTTGGCCATCATGTCGGCCATGCTGGTGGCGCCCGCGCCCACCGGGTGCAGGGACTTTTCGCGCTTCAGGCGGACGCGATACTCGGTCAGCTCGCGAGCGCGGGCCTCGTTCTCGACGACCGCGAAGGGGTCGCCGGGTGAGGGCACGCCGTCCAGGCCGAGGATCTCGACCGGGGTCGAGGGACCGGCTTCGGTCAGCTGCTCGTTGCGCTCGTTGAGCAGGGCGCGAACCCGGCCAAACTGGCTGCCGGCCACGACGATGTCGCCGCGCTTCAGCGTGCCGCGCTTGACCAGCACGGTGGAGACCGCGCCGCGACCCTTGTCCAGCTTGGCCTCGATCACCACGCCGTCGGCGGTGCGGTCGGGGTTGGCCTTCAGGTCCAGCACTTCGGCCTGCAGCAGGATGGCGTCGAGCAGCTCGTCGAGACCCGTGCGCGCCTTGGCCGAGACCTCGATGATCTGGGTGTCGCCACCCAGGCTTTCGACGACGATCTCGTGCTGCAGCAGTTCATTGACGACCCGCGTGGCGTCGGCGCCAGGCTTGTCCATCTTGTTGACGGCCACGATGATCGGCACTTCCGCAGCGCGGGCGTGTTTGATCGCTTCGATGGTCTGCGGCATGACGCCGTCGTCACCGGCCACCACCAAGATCACCAGGTCGGTGATATTGGCGCCACGAGCCCGCATCGCCGAGAAGGCGGCGTGACCAGGGGTGTCGAGGAAGGTGATCTTGTCGCCGTTTTCCAGGCGAACCTGGTAGGCGCCGATATGCTGGGTGATGCCACCATGTTCGCCGCCGGCCACATCGGCCTTGCGCAGCGCGTCCAGCAGGCTGGTCTTGCCGTGGTCGACGTGACCCATGACCGTGACCACCGGGGGCCGGGGCTCCAGGTGATCGTCGATGTCCTCGGCGCCGATGAAGCCTTCTTCGACGTCGGC
>JAHINZ010000373.1 GCA_018895795.1 Alphaproteobacteria bacterium | reverse complement strand
CGCGACAGAATGGGAGCGTCTGGCTTGGAGAGCTTGACCAGGAACTCGTAGGGGCGGTCGCCGCGCTGATCGACGCGAGAGCTTTCGGGGCCATATACCATCGCCAGGCCTAGCGTCGGAGCCGCTACGGGCGTGGGCGTCGCCGGCGGCGGCGCATCGCGCGGCGGAGGACAAGCCTCACTGGACGTCCACGGCCGAGGCAGCCAGAACCCCTTTACGGTATCGGTGGGTTTTGACGCCGACATCGCGCGGATAAGCGGCAGATCCGTCCAGGTCGACGGGCGCGCGACCAGGCGCAAAGCCTGCTTTTTCGGATCATATTGATAGTAGATCTGGGCCGACCCCGGATCGGTGACCGGCCCTGTACAACCGAAGGCTATGTCGATTGCGAAGGGGCGTCCGGCCTGCGGCCCCGCCTTCATCGACTGCGCCTCGCCCGCAGCATAGGCCGAACTGGCGACCGCCGCGCCTGCTATGAGATCCGAGCGCGAAACTATAGCCGGTGTGACCGCTTGCGACGGAGTGGTCACGACGGGCGGTGGGCTTGGCGGGGGCGCCGCGACCGGCGCAGGATGGGGCGACGGCTTGACCAACAGCACGATCAGGACGATGACCGCCACCAGAACGATGACGATGGGCGCGACCAGCGCGAACTTGCGGTCAGAGGACCCTGCTCTATTCTCAGTCATGGCGAGAGCCTAGCAGATAAAAAGGTTCGCGTTGCACCCGCCAAGCTCTTCATTCGCGCCCGCTAACGCTCGCCGGCCCGTTCACGACGCTACGACATGACGTTTCCGCAGCTTATCGCTCTGACGGTTCTAGTCGGAGTGGTCGCGGCCCTGATCCAGGGCAAGCTTCGTTCCGACGTTGTCGCCCTGGCCGGCGCAGCGGTCTTGTTAGGCACACGAACCGTCAGGCCGATCGAGGTCCAGGGCGCGTTCGCCAGTCCGGCGATCATCGCTCTGGCATCGCTGTTCGTGATCGCTTACGCGATGGAATTGTCGGGCCTTCTGGGGGTGCTGATCAGAGGCGCGACGCGTCTTTGCGCCCGCCTCGGCGCGACCGGCCTTTGGTTGGTCATTGGACTTTGCGGCGTAGCCTCGGCCTTCCTGAACAATACGCCGATCGTCGTGCTGGGCGCCCCGGTAGTCCGCGATGTCGCTCAGTCGATGAACCTATCGGCCAAGCGGTTCCTGATCCCTCTATCCTATGTGTCCATTCTGGGTGGGGCTTGCACCCTGATCGGCACGTCGACCAATCTGCTCGTCAACGATATGGCCAGCAATGCCGGTCAGCCCGCGTTCGGCATGTTCGAGATCACGCCGGTCGCGTTGATCGTCGCCTTGGCTGGCGCGATCTACATGGTGTTGCTGGGCGACCGGTTGCTGACCACTGACGCGCCGGTGACTGTGGAAGCAGCCGATCTGGTGCGCTTCAACCCGCCGACCGGTGACGACCCCGCCCTCTATCCGACGGATGCGCCACTGCAACCGCTCAAGGCGGGCGCGGCGCTGTTGGTGTTCATCCTCGTGGTCTTGGTGGCGGCCCTGGGTCTGATCCCGATCGCCGCCGCCGCCTTCGCGGGCGCCGTGACGCTCGTGCTGACGCGGGTCATCAGCGTCGAGGACGCCTATAAGGGCCTGCGGCCGGAGATCCTGCTGTTGATCGCCGGCATGGTCGTGATCGGTCTGTCGCTTGAGGTGACAGGCTTGGCGGCGCTCGCCACCGACGCCATGGTCGGATGGCTTCAGAGGCTGGGCCCGCTCTATGCCCTCGCGCTAATCTACGGAACGACGCTGTTCCTGACCGAGATCCTGTCCAATGCCGCAGTGGCAGTGTTGCTGACGCCTGTGGCGGTGGCGCTCGCGGAAAGCCTGGGCGTCAACCCCCGACCGTTTCTGGTGGGGGTCATGATGGCCGCCAGCGCCGCCTTCGCGACACCGTTCGGCTATCAGACCAACGTCCTCGTCTACCAGATGGGCGGTTATCGCTATCTGGATTTCGTTCGCATCGGCGTCCCTCTGAATCTGATTACCTGGGTCGTCGGCGTAGCCGTGATCCCGATATTCTTTCCGTTCTAAAAGTTACCGCCTCAAGCCTCACAATATCGTTAGACCATTGTGTCTCACGCGCCCATTCATCGTGTTACGCTTTCCTTGAGCTGACGGTTCAGCTCCAAAAATCAGGCGCGACATGCATGAATACGAGAAAGACACCATTCTGCTGATATGCAGCGACGAAACTGCGGCAGCGAGTATTATCAGTGATCTCTTCGCGGCTGATCTACGCGTAGTGGGACCGATCCAAACTGCCCGCATGGCCTTGGCCATGGCGGCTCAAACCGGCCCCACTCTAGCCCTTCTGGTCAACGAGCCGACGGGCGAGCGCAAGTCGCCGGAACTGGCCCAGGCGCTGATGACGACCTGGGGCGTACGGTCGATGATGTTGGACGCGACGGTCCACGTCACAGACTCCACGCCGGATTGGCTGGCCCCACCGGATCAAATCGACCGCGTCCGCCGCGCCCTTGCAAGACATCAAGCCGAGCGCCGCCCTGCTTAACGACGCGGACGCCGTACCAACAGGTCGCCGCACTCGCGCGCGCCCGAACCTAAACCCCGCCATGGAGAAGCGCAGCGTATGACCGCGAGCGAACGTATCCTGGCGAGCATAAGCCAGCTCGTCGCCCATTTTTCCACGCTCAGTCCGACGGCTTGGGCGATAAATCTTGGCCTCACCGGCCTTGCGATTTTCCTCGCCTTAGGATCCGCGCACGGCGCGCGACGATTAGCGCGCTATGCCGCGCACCGTTTGCCAGGAGACTCGAGCGCCGAGCGCACCGTTCGTGAAAACAGACTGGCGCGACTGGTCGGACGGGTGGCGCAGTTGGCCGCGGGTCTGGCGGCCGTGCTCGTGGTTTCGGAGATCTGGAACCTCGATCTGTTCAGCTGGACCGCAACCCCCGCCGGGACGAGCATGCTGGCCGCGACCACGCGACTGGTTGTCTTGTTGATCGTCGCGGTAGCGGCGTTCGAGCTTTCGGGGCTAGTCATCGGTCGGGGCATGGAGCGGATCGCCAATCGATCGCTGGAGCCGCGCAGACGTG
>JAHINZ010000372.1 GCA_018895795.1 Alphaproteobacteria bacterium | reverse complement strand
CTTGGCGACGTCTGGATGAGCGCCGAGCCGACCCCCTCCGGCCCTCTGGGCCACCTCCCCCAGAGGGGGAGGATCAACCAGAACGTCCTCCCACCACCCTCCTCGGCCTTTCAGAAGGTCTGCTCTCGGGCGCTCAAGTCCAGGCCCGCGGCGTCACCCCGCCCGACCCTCAAAACGCCGCCCCGCCGAACGCCGCCGCCCCCTGCGCCTCGCCCGGCGCGGCCGAGCGGCGGTGGGCCAGGGCTTCGGCGACGTGGACGCGGCGGACGCTGTCGGCCGCTTCCAGATCGGCGATCGTGCGGGCCAGGCGCAGCACGCGGGTCCAGCCCCGGGCGCTGATCTGGCCGGCCTCGGCGGCGCGGGCCAGCAGGGACCGGCCCGGCTCGTCGATGGCGACGATCTTCTCCAGGAAGGCGCCCTCGGCCCGGCCGTTCAGGCTCTCGAGGCTGTCCAGGGCCTCGGCCCGGTCGATCTGCCGCTGGCGGGCCCGCGCCACCCGGGCGGCGACCTCGACGGAGCCCTCGGCGGGCGGCGGCAGGGCCAGGTCGGCGGCGGTGACGGCGGGCATGTCGACCGACAGGTCGATGCGGTCCATCAGCGGGCCCGAGACCCGGCCCTGATAGTCGCGCTGGCAGCGCGGGGCCTTGCCGCAAGAACCCCGGCCGGCCCCGCCATGACCGCAGCGGCAGGGGTTCATGGCGGCGACCAGCTGGACCTTGGCCGGATAGCGCACATGGGCGTTGGCGCGGGCCACCATCACCTCGCCGGTCTCCAGCGGCGCGCGCAGGGAGTCCAGGGCCTGGACCCCGAACTCGGGCAGCTCATCCAGAAAGAGCACGCCGTTATGGGCCAGCGAGACCTCGCCCGGCTTGGCCTTGTGGCCGCCGCCGGTCAGGGCCGCCATGCTGGCCGAGTGGTGCGGGGAGCGAAACGGCCGGGCGCGGGTCAGGGCCCCGCGGGCGATCAGTCCGGCCACGGAATGGACCATCGAGGTCTGCAGCAGTTCCGTCGAGGTGAGCGGGGGGAGAAGTCCCGGCAGGCGCTGGGCCAGCATCGACTTGCCCGAGCCGGGCGGGCCGACGAACAGCAGGTTGTGACCGCCGGCGGCGGCGATCTCCAGGGCGCGCTTGGCGTGCTCCTGGCCCTTGACGTCGCGCAGGTCCTTGCCGCGTTCGCCCTCGATCACCGGGCCGGGGGCGGGGGCGCTCAGCACCTGGCTGCCGCGGAAATGGTTGATCAGGGCCACCAGCGAGCGCGGGGCCAGGATGCGGGTGCCGCCGGCCCAGGCCGCCTCGGGTCCGCTGGCCTCGGGACAGATCAGGCCCAGGTCCATGGCCCCGGCGGCCATGGCGGCCGGCAGGGCCCCGGCGGCGGGCACGATGCGGCCATCCAGGGAGAGCTCGCCCATGGCCGCCCAGCCGTCCAGGGCGTCCAGCGGGATCACCCCGATCGCCGCCATCACCGCCAGGGCGATGGGCAGGTCGAAGTGCGTGCCCTCCTTGGGCATGTCGGCCGGGGCCAGATTGGCGACGATGCGCTTGCCGGGCAGGGACAGGCCAAGGCCCGCGAAGGCCCCGCGCACCCGCTCGCGGCTCTCGGCCACGGCCTTGTCGGCCAGGCCGACGATGACGAAGATCTGCTGACCGGTGGTCAGCTGCACCTCGACATCGACGCGGCGCGCCTCGACGCCCTCGAACGCCACGGTGACGACCTTCGCGGCCATGCCCGCCTCATGGATCGGTTGGACTTATCCACCACGAACCATGGGGCCAAGGGCGTAGCAAGAACGAAAAACGAACGTTTCAGGAAATCAGGGCGCTGAACAGCGTTTGTCAGTGTCCGGCGCGGATCGCCTCGATCCGATCCCACAGCACGGCCGAGGCGTCGGCCCCGCCGAAGTTCTTCAGTTGCTGGGCGCCGGTGGGCGAGGTGACATTGATCTCGGTCAGATACTCGCCGATCACGTCGATGCCGACGAACAGCAGGCCGCGTCGCTTCAGTTCCGGGGCGATGATCGCGCACAGCTCCAGATCGCGGGCGGTCAGCTCGACCGCCTCGGCCCGGCCGCCGACCCGCAGGTTGGAGCGCACCTGGCCGGCGGCCGGCACGCGGTTGATGGCCCCGACGGGCTCGCCGTCGACCAGCAGCACGCGCTTGTCGCCCTTGCTGACGGCGGGCACGAACTTCTGGGCGATCACCTGCTCGCGGCCGATCATGGCGTGCAGTTCCAGCAGGGCGTCGAGATTGGGGTCGTCGGCCAGCAGCCGCGCCACGCCCGACCCGCCGCCGCCGTAGAGCGGCTTGAGCACGATGTCGCCGTGCCGGGCGCGGAAGTCGTAGATCGCCTCATGGTCCGAGGTGATCAGGGTCGGCGGCTGCACGCCGGGGAAGTCGGTGACAAACAGCTTCTCGGGCGCGTTGCGCACCTCGGCCGGATTGTTGACCACCAGGGTGTGGGGGTGAACCTTCTCGAGGAAATGGGTGGCGGTGATATAGGCCATGTCGAACGGCGGATCCTGGCGCATCAGCACCACGTCGACATCGTCCTTCATGTCCAGCAGCTGGACCTCGCCCAGGGTGGCGTGGGCGCCCTTGTCGGCCGTCAGCACCAGCGACTGGGCGCGGGCGAACACCCGGCCGTCCTCCATCGACAGCTTGTCGGGGGTGTAAACCCACAGCCTGTGGCCCCGGCCTTGCGCTTCCATCATCATCTGGAAGGTGGTGTCGGTGTCGATATTGATCCCCTGCACGGGATCCATCTGGACGGCGACTCTCAACGACATGGACGACTCCGGGTCAGCGTCGCGCGGAGACTTGAGGTGCGCCGCGCCGCGATTGACTAGTTAGGGCGGCGGGGGCGTGAATGCGAGGGCTTTGGCTCCGCGTCCCGCCAGAAGGGCAGCCTCAGGCGCCCCACCGCGCGGGTCGTGCGCCCCAGCGGGGACCGGAGCCGTGTCCGCGACCTCGCCTAGGGCAGAGGCCGCGACTTGCGGTGCTCATCAATGGCCACGAAGGTGAACACGCCCTCGGTGACCTTGTGGGCCTGATCGCCGTCGCGGCGGCGGCGCCAGGCCTCGACCTGGACCTTCAGCGAGGTGCGGCCGGTATGGACGACGCGGGCGAACAGACTGACCTCGTCGCCGACAAAGACCGGGCTGATGAAGGTCATGCCGTCGATGGCGATCGTGGCGCAGCGGCCGGCGGCGCGGTGAAAGGCGATCGAGGCCGCCGCCAGATCCATCTGCGACAGCAGCCAGCCGCCGAAGATGTCGCCTTCGGGATTGGTGTCGGACGGCATGGCGATGGCGCGCAGCACCGGCGCCTCGTGTGGCCATTGCGCCGCCGCCCAGGCCTGGGCCAGGGAGTCGGCGCGGCGCGAGGGCGGCGTGGACTCGGGCATCGAGGCCTAGTGGCCGCCGGCGCCTTCATAGACGCCGGGGGCCAGGCGTTCGTCCTCGTCGTGGCCCGCCTGGGTGGTCGCCACGAAGCGGCGGTCGCAATAGGGGCAGTCGACGAAGCCGGCCGCGCCCAGTTCCAGCCAGACGCGCGGATGGCCCAGGGCCCCGCCGACGCCTTCGCAGGCGATGCGGTGCGAGCGGACCATGACGGTTTCCGGCGCCGGGCCGGGATGGGCCAGGGTGTCCATGGCGGTCGCGACCGTCGCGGGTTCGCTCGTCGCCGATCCGGGCAGGGCGTCGAGAGCGGAGGTGGACGTGGTCTTGCGCGCCATGTTCGAAAACCCTTGAAGTCTAGACGCGGCCTTGGCGTGGCGGCGATGCAGGCCTACCTATGCGACCTGTCGCGTCGCCGTCAATTCCAGCCGCGCGCCGTGCTCGTTCTATCGTCCCTCGCGGGACCTGCTTTGGCCCTATCGTCCCTCGCGGGACCTGTCTGGACGTTCCATGGACCTGCCCGCCTACGCCATCGAAGCCGAAAGCCTGTTCAATACCTACGCCGCCACCAAGACCTCCCCGGAAAAACGCGCGCTCAACGGCATCGACCTGAAGGTGCCGCGCGGCTCGATCTTCGGCCTGCTGGGCCCCAACGGCGCGGGCAAGTCGACCTTCATCAACATCCTGGCCGGCCTGACCCGCAAGACCAGCGGCACGGTGCGGATCTGGGGCCGCGACATCGACCAGAGGCCGCGCGACGCCCGCGCCGCCATCGGCGTGGTGCCGCAGGAACTGGCCACCGACGTGTTTTTCACGCCGCGCGAATCACTGGACGTCCAGGCCGGCATGTACGGCGTGCCCAAGGCCGAGCGTCGCACCGACGAGTTGCTGAACGCCCTGGGCCTGGCCGACAAGGCCAATGCCTATGTCCGCCAGCTGTCGGGCGGCATGAAGCGCCGCCTGATGGTGGCCAAGGCCATGGTTCACCAGCCGCCGGTGCTGATCCTCGACGAGCCGACCGCCGGCGTCGATGTGGAACTGCGCCGCCAGCTGTGGAGCTATGTGAAGGGCCTCAACGACCTGGGTGTCACCATCGTCCTGACCACCCACTATCTGGAAGAGGCCCAGGAGCTGTGCGACCAGATCGCCATCGTCAATCGCGGCGAGGTGGTGGCCTGCGAGCCCACGGCCACCCTGCTGGCCCGGATGGACAGCCGCAATGTGGTCGTGACCCCCGAGACGCCGGTGAGCGTCGCCCCGGCCCTGGCCGGTTTCGAGACGAAGATCCGGGCCGGCGGGGCCTTCGCGGTCTCGTATCGCACGGGCCAGTCCAGCGTCGAGCAGGTGCTGGCCGCGGTGCGGGCCAGCGGCATGCGCATCAAGGACATCGCCACCGAAGACCCGGATCTGGAAGATGTCTTCCTGTCGCTGACCTATGGCGACCCGAACGCGATCAATCCGACCCAGGACTAGCGCTCCGGGCTTGCGTTCCGGAGACGCTTGGACACACTCCACCGCTCGGTTTGGGGGTTGCGTCGATGAGTTTCCTGGAACGCCAGTTTGGGCTGAAGGCCCAGGGCACGAGTCTGCGCACCGAGGCCCTGGCCGGCTTCACCACCTTCCTGACCATGGCCTATATCGTCATCGTCAATCCGGCCATCCTGGGCCAGGCCGGCATGCCGGTCGCCGCCGTGGCGGCGGCCACCTGCCTGGCGGCCGGCATCGGCTGCATCCTGATGGGGCTGATCGCCAACTATCCGATCGCCCTGGCCCCCGGCATGGGGCTGAACGCCTATTTCACCTACACCGTCGTGATCGGCATGGGCGTGCCCTGGCAGACGGCGCTGGGCTGCGTGTTCCTGTCGGGCGTCGCCTTCCTGGTCTTGACCGTGGCCGGGATTCGCCAGCTGATCGTCGGGGCCATTCCCCGGCCGCTGTTCTCGGCGGTGGCGGCCGGCGTGGGTCTGTTCATCGCCTTCATCGGCCTGAAGGAGGCCGGGATCATCGTCGCCAATCCCGCCACCACCGTGGCCCTGGGCGACCTGACCACCCCGACCGCGGCCCTGGCCCTGGCGGGGCTGCTGATCATCGGGGCCTTGATGGTCTGGCGGGTGAAGGGGGCGATCCTGATCGGCATCGTCGCCGTCGCCGTCATCGGCTGGTTCATGGGTCTGACCAAGATCGCGCCCGGCGGCTACGGCCTGGCGGAACTGTCGGCCACGGCCTTCAAGCTGGACGTGCCGGCGGCGCTGAACCTCGGCGGCGGCCCCAATCACCTTGGGGGCGGCATGGCCATGGCCATGACCCTGGCCGAGATCGTCTTCGTGTTCCTGTTCGTCGACCTGTTCGACAATGTCGGCACCCTGGTGGCGGTGACCAAGAAGGCCGGACTGGTCGCGCCCGACGGCTCGATCCCGCGCCTCAACCGCATCCTGCTGGCCGATTCGGTGGCCACCATCGCGGGCTCGATGGCCGGCACCAGCACCGTGGTCAGCTATATCGAGAGCGCCTCGGGCGTGCAGGCCGGCGGCCGCACCGGCCTGACGGCGGTGATCGTCGGCCTGCTGTTTCTACTGACCCTGTTCTTCGCCCCCCTGGTCCAGGCCATCCCCACGGCGGCCACCGCCCCGGCCCTGATCCTGGTCGGGGCGATGATGATCGGGGCGCTGAAGGAGGTCGACTGGGAGGACCCCGGCGTGGCGATCCCGGCCTTCCTGACCGTGATCACCATCCCGCTGACCTTCTCGATCGCCAACGGCCTGGCGTTCGGCATCACCAGCTATGCCCTGCTGAAACTGGTCCGCGGCCAGGCGCGCCCGAGCGACTGGCTGCTCTATGTGCTGGCCGCCCTGTTCGTCGCCCGCTTCATTTACATGGGCGCAGCCTAAGACCCGTTTGCGCGGATCGCGCCTTTCGGCTAAGACGCCATTCCCCGCAAGGGCACCCGTAGCTCAGCTGGATAGAGCGCTGCCCTCCGAAGGCAGAGGTCACAGGTTCGAATCCTGTCGGGTGCGCCAAACTTCTCTTCAAAATCGCCAGGTTTCGCCGCGGCCGGCTTGATCGCCCGCAAAGCGGCGGCCTGATGGGGACGCTGGACAGCGCGGCGCGACTTAAGAGTCTTTTCAGTCAAGCATGGCCTTATGACGCGGCGAGTCCGCTCATCGATGACGTCGCGTCCGGACCTTCAAGACGGGACCTCCACGCGGTGCACGGCCATTCCTCCAGCGATCAGGGCGGCTACGGCGCGCTCGACATCCTGGACGCCAGCCAAGACTGCGCCTGGATCCTGCGCCTGGACGGCTCCATCGAACACATGAACCGGCACGCCCAGGCGATGTTTCCCGCCGAGACCGTCGATCTGACCAACTGGCGGCGGATCTGGCCCGAGGAAAGCCGCTTCTCGCTGGACCGCGCGTTCAACCTCGCGGTGACCGGCCAGCGCGCCCGCTTCCGCGCCTTCCTGGGCGAGGCCCGGGACCGTCGCGCCTATTGCGACACCACCATTTCGCCGATCCACGACCGCGACGGCGTGGCGATTCGGCTGCTGGCCACCGCCCGCGACGTCACCCGGGAGGTCGAGACCGAGGCCTTCCTGAAGACGGTCATCCAGCTGCTGCCCTCGCCCCTGACCGTCAAGAACGTCGCGGACCGCCGCTATGTGCTGATCAACCGCGCCGCCGAGGACGCCTTCGACGTCGTCGCCGACGACGCCCTGGGCAAGACCACGCTGGAGATTCTCGACCAGGCCACCGCCGACCTGGTGGAAGGCCGCGAGAACGAGACCCTGCGGACCGGCGAACTGCACGTCTCGGAGCACAAGGTGATGCGCGGCTCCGCCGGCCCGCGTGACTTCGTGACCAAGATCCTGGCCACCTATGACGACGTCGGGCCCCGCCACCTGATCACCCTGGGCGAGGACGTCACCGAACAGCGCGCCGCCGCCGCCAGCCTGCAGGTCGCGCGCGACCAGGCCGAGCAGGCCAGCCAGGCCAAGACGGCGTTCCTGGCCAATATGAGCCACGAGATCCGCACGCCGCTCAACGGCATCGTCGCCGGCGCCGACATGCTGGCCAAGGGCGAGCTGACCCCCAAGGCGCGCCAGCTGGTCGACATCATCCAGACCTCCAGCCACAGCCTGGAGCGGCTGCTGTCCGATATTCTCGACCTCGTCCGCATCGAGGCGGGCCAGGTCGTGGTCGAAACCGGTCCGTTCGACCTGGGCGACCTGGCCCGCTCGGTCGCCGCCCTGTGCGCCCTGAGGGCCGACGAGAAGGGCGTGGTCGTCCAGATCAATATCGCCCCGTCCGCCGATGTCCGGGTGATCGGCGACAGCGCTCGACTGCGCCAGGTGCTGATCAATCTGCTCAGCAACGCCGTCAAGTTCACCGACCAGGGCTGTGTCACCCTCGACGTCGACCTGGGGCCCGATCACCGCGCCCGGGTGTCGGTGGCCGACACCGGCATCGGCTTCGACGCCGCCGAGAAGGCGCGGATCTTCGACCGGTTCCAGCAGGCCGACGCCTCGTTCACCCGCCGGTTCGGCGGCACCGGCCTGGGCCTGGCGATCTCGCGCGAACTGGTCGAGCTGATGGGCGGAAGCCTGTCCTGCGACAGCGTTCCGGGCCGGGGGTCGACCTTCTGGTTCGACCTGCCCTTGCCGCCCGCCCAGGCCGCGCCCGCTTTGGCGGCCAGCGAAGCGGCGGCCGCGACGGCGGCGGGCGCGCCCCGGATCCTGGTGGCCGACGACCACCCGACCAACCGCAAGATCGTTGAGCTGATGCTGGCCGACCTGGCCGAGATCTTCGCCGCTGAAAACGGCCAGGAGGCGGTTGACGCCTACCAGGTCAAGGCGCCGGATCTGATTCTGATGGACATGCAGATGCCGGTGATGGACGGCCTGACCGCCGTCCGCGCGATCCGCGCCCTGGAAGCCGCCAACGGCGCCGAACGCGTGCCGATCATCATGCTGACGGCCAATGCGCGGCCCGAACATCTGCGCGCCAGCCGCGAAGCCGGAGCCGATCTGCACCTGGAAAAGCCGATCACCAGCGCCATGCTGTTCGCGGCCATGGCCCAGGCGTTCGAAGCCATCGCCGCCGCGCCGGAAAACATCGCCGTCGAGGCCTGAAGGGCCCGGACATCGGGCGGTCTTTACCGGACCTTCGCACATCCGATCGATACTGCCTCACCAGCAATCATCCGGCGATTTCATGGGTTTGGCATCAGGCTTGGCCGTTTCGGCCCCGACACTCCCGACCACCCGAGGGTCGGAGATCGGCGCGCGCCTCGAAGCGGCTCGACGGGCCGTCGAGGGACGGTTTCTCGAGGCGGGCGACGTGCTGTCGCGGGCCGTCGAAGGCGTCGGCGCCCTGATCGCCTCGCTGGATCGGATGCGCGACAATCTCAACGCCGAGACGGTGACGGCCACCAGCGCCGAGCTGGCCGAGGCCGCGGAAACCCTCAAATCCCTGCCCGACAGCCTGGATCTGCGTCGCGGCCGGGTGGGCGAACTGGTCAAGGTGGGCGACGGCCTGGCCGGCTGCATCGAGGAGATGCGCCAGCATCTGGCCTATCTGCGGGTCTTCGCCATCAACATCAAGATCACCTCCGGCGGCATCGTGGCGGCGGGTCCCGAGTTCGCGATCTTCGCTCAGGAGATCTATGACTGCATCGAGCTGGGCCGCTCTCAACTGGACGCCTTCAACGGCGACCTGATGAGCCTGGACCAGACCCTGCGCGGGGCCTTGGCCCATGAGCACGAGCTGGCCCGCAACTGCGTGGCGCTTTTTCCGGCGGTGCCGGACGCCCTGACCGCCAGCGCCTCGGCCATCGCCGCCCACCACGCCAAGATTTCCGGCGTCGCCGTCAGCGTGGCCGCCCTGGCGCGCGATATCCAGAAGAAGGTCGGCGGCGGCCTGGCGGCCCTGCAGATCGGCGACATCACCCGCCAACGGATCGAGCACGTCCAGGCCGGCCTGACCTTTCTGGGGGATTCGGCCGAGATCGCCGCCCTGTCGCCCGAGCCGCGCGAGCGCGCCCACGCCTTTACCCACCGCCTGCTGGCCGCTCAACTGGCGGCGACGGCCGAGGACTTCCACCGCGACGTCTCGCGCATCGGACTCAATGTCATCGGCATGGCCGCCGACGCGTCCGAGATCCTGCGTCTGCGCGATCTGGCCTTCGGCCAGGGCGAGGGGGCCGAGAACAGCTTCCTGCGCGGGTTGGAAAACAATGTCGGCCAGGCCCTGGGCCTGGTGGACCATATGACCGCCGGCGAGCAGGCCGCCGAGGATGTCAGCCGCTCGGCCGCCCTGGCGGCCCGTGAGCTGACCGACCGGATCGCCGGCATCCAGAACATCCGCGCCGACGTGCAGATGATGGCGCTGAACACCACGCTGAAATGCAGCCGTATCGGCGAGACCGGCAAGCCGCTCGCGGTCATCGCGGTCGAGCTGCGCCAGCACGCCCTCCATCTGGAGAAATCCGCCGCCCGCACGTTGACCGCCTTGGACGGCCTGTCCTCGGCGGCCGACACCCTGGGTCGCGGCGGCGGCGACGGCCAAGGCAAGGCCGCGGCCGCCGCGACCGTGCTGAGCGGCGCCGTCGCCCGCATCGGCAAGGCCGGCGACGGCATCGAGAGCGACCTCGTCACGGTCGCCCGCCAGGGCGCCGACGTGGTCGACATGTTGCGCCGCGCCGCGGATCGTTTCGATTTCCACAAGCAGATCGGCTCGGTCCTGGATCAGGCCGCGGAAGATCTGATGGCCATGTCCGGCGCAGACGAGATCGCCACCGACGACATCGGCGCGGCTCTGCGCCCGACGCTGGCCAAGCTGGCCAAGCTGTACACCATGGCCCAGGAACGCGACGTCCACCGGGCGATGACGGAGCAGCTGGTCGACGACGCGCCGCACGCGGCCGCTCAAGTGCAAGATCCGGACGACGGGCTGTTCTAGACAGGCCTGAGGCCTAGCGGTTGGCGGCCCGCAGCACTTCCATGGTCAAGTTCTGCAACGGAACCACCCGGTCGACGCCGCCCAGCGCGATGGCTTCCTTGGGCATGCCGAACACCACCGAGGTCGCCTCGTCCTGGGCCAGGGTGAAGGCGCCGGCCTGTTTCATCTCGGCCATGCCGCGCGCGCCGTCGTCGCCCATGCCGGTCATGATCACGCCGACGGCGTTCGAACCAGCCGATCGCGTGGCCGAGCGGAACAGCACGTCGACCGACGGCCGGTGGCGCGAGACCAGCGGCCCGTCCTTGACCGAGACATAATAGCGCGCGCCGCTGCGCTCGAGCAGGGTGTGCTTGTTGCCCGGCGCGATCAGCACCCGGCCGCGGCGCACCGTATCGCCGTCCTCGGCCTCCTTGACCTCGACCGCGCACAGGCTGTCGAGCCGCCTGGCGAACGAGGCGGTGAACTTCTCGGGCATGTGCTGGACGATGACCATGCCCGGACAGTCCGGCGGCAGCGCTTCCAACAGCACGCGCAACGCTTCGGTGCCGCCGGTGGAGGCGCCGACACAGACGATGCTCTCGGTGGTTCGCGCCATGGCCCTTCCCGCCTTGGCCGGGGGCAGCATGGCGTCGGCGGTCAGTTTTTTCTCGGGCTCGTGCAGGCTGCGAGGCAGTTGCGGGATCAGACGCTTGGACCCGGCCAGCCGGGCCCCGGCCGCCGCCTTCACCGCGTCGCAGATGCGGATCTTGGATTCCATCAGGTGGTCGGCCACCCCGACCTTGGGCTTCAGGATGATGTCGACCGCCCCGGCTTCCAGGGCCTGAAGCAGGGTCTCCGACCCCGCCTCGGTCAGGGACGAGCACATCACCACCGGGATCGGCCTCTGGGCCATAAGCTTGCGCAGGAAGGTGATGCCGTCCATGCGCGGCATCTCGACGTCCAGGGTGATGACGTCGGGAATTTCCTCGGAAATGCGCTTGGCGGCGACGAAGGGATCGGACGCGACGCCGATCACCTCGATCTGCGGATCGGACTCCAGAATCGCCGCCAGGGTCTGCCGAACCGTGGCGGAGTCATCGATGATCAGAACGCGGATCTTGTCGGTGGCGCGCATGGCTCCCTACCGCTTCTGAAAGACGGTGTTGGCGATCTGGACGACCGGCAGGTCGATCCCGACGATCGACTCCGAGTGGCCCAGAAAGAGATAGCCGCCCGGAGCCAGATGATCGCAAAGCCGGCGCAGCACCTTGGCCTGGGTGGGCTTGTCGAAATAGATCAGGATGTTGCGGCAGAAGATGATGTCGAGGTCGCTCTCGATCGGATAGGCGTCGTCGATCAGGTTCAGGCGGGCGAAGGTCAGCTTGCCGCGCAGATGCGGCTTGATCCGCACCTCTTGGCGCGAGGGATCCTTGGCTCGCATCACATAGCGCTGGCGTCGGGCGGTCGAGACCGGGTCGATCATCTGCTCGGAGAACCGTCCGGCGATCGCCTGGTCCAGCACCTCGGTGCAGATGTCGGTGCACAGGATCGAATAGTCGAGCCCGCGCTGCTTCTGGCAGAATTCGTCCAGGATCATGGCGATCGTGTAGGGCTCGGCGCCCGTCGAGCAAGCCGAACTCCAGATCTTGATGTCGCGCTTGCCCTTGGCCGCCAGGGCCGGCAGGCCTTTGCTGACCAGGAAGTCGAAATGGGCGGGCTCGCGGAAGAATTCGGTCTTGTTGGTGGTCACCGCGTCGATCAGGTGGATGACCTCTGAGTCCATGCCGTCTTCGTCGAACAGGTAGCGGCAGTAGGCGTTGACGTCGTCGATCCGCGTGGCGCGCATGCGACGGCGCAAGCGGCCTTCCAGCATGGTGCGCTTGTTGGCGGGCATCTTGATGCCGCTGTAGTCCTGGATGAACTGCGAGAGGCGGTTGAAATTCTTCGCGCTCAACTGTTCGGTCTGGGGCGCCTGAAGGGCTTGGGTCGACACGGGCTACTCCGGTTGCGGCGTCGGACGCGCCGCGAGGACGTAAGGCAGGTCCTAGGCCGCTTGGCTGAGCGCCGCGGCGTCCTGGCTGGTCAGCAGGCGCTCCAGGGCGAAGATCACGACAAAGCCGCTTTTGCCCGAAGTCGATTCGCGACGCACGACGCCCTGGATGTAGTCCGAGCGCCACGGCACGCCGATGTCGGGCGCGGTCTCGATCTGGTCGGCGGCGATGGACACCACCTCGATCACCCGATCGGCCACCAGTCCCAGGGACAGCACGCGGTCGGCCAGGGGCACGTCCAGCACCAGGATCCGCGTCGTCGCGGTGGGCTCGGCGTGGGGCAGGCCCAGCTTGAGGCGCAGGTCGAGGGTGGGCGTGGCGCGTCCGCGCACGTCCGTCAGGCCCAGCAGATAGCTGGGGCCTTCGGGGATGGCGAACGGCGCCTGGTAGTCGAGAATTTCGCGCACGTATGAAACGTTGACCGCGAAGATCTCGTCACCGAGACCCAGGGTGACGAACTGGCTTTCGGTGGAAACAGCCATCAAGCATAGTCCCGGAAATCAGCGTCATCCGCGTCCGGACCGCCGCTGGTGAGGTCGAGGGCGAAGCCCGTGGCGCGCGCCTGCTGGGCGGCGACCGTCTGGCGCGGCGCCGACGAGCCGACCGGCTTGCGGGTCGACTTCACGGCCGGACGTTTGACGGCCGCGCGCGCGGCGGGACGACGGGCGGGCGCACCGTTGGCGCTGGTGCGGAAATAGGCGATCGAGGTCTGCAGCTCCTCGGCCTGGGCGGCCAGCTCCTCGGAGGTCGCCGACATCTCCTCGGAGGCGCTGGCGTTCTGCTGGGTGACCTTGTCCAGTTGCTGGATGGCCTCGTTGATCTGAGCGGCGCCGATATCCTGCTCGCGGCAGGCGGCGCTGATCTCGGCGACCAGTTCGGCGGTCCTGCGGATATTGGGCACCAGGGAGGTCAGCATCTCGCCGGCCGACTGAGCGGCCTTGACGGTGTCGGACGACACCGCGCCGATCTCGGTGGCGGCGGTCTGGCTGCGCTCGGCCAGCTTGCGCACTTCGGAGGCCACCACCGCGAAGCCGCGACCGTGTTCGCCGGCCCGGGCGGCCTCCACGGCGGCGTTCAGGGCCAGCAGGTCGGTCTGGCGGGCGATCTCCTGAACGATGGTGATCTTCTCGGCGATGGTGCGCATCGCTTCGACGGCGCGATTGACCGCTTCACCGCTGGTCTCGGCGTCCTTGGCCGACTGGCGGGCGATCTTCTCGGTCTGGGCGGCGTTGTCGGCGTTCTGCTTGATGTTGGACGCCATCTCTTCCATCGAGGCCGAGGCCTCTTCGGCGGCGGAAGCCTGTTCGGTGGCGCCCTGGCTGACCTGCTCGGACGCGGCCGAGAGTTCCTGGCTGCCGGCCGAGACGTTCTCGGAGGCCGAGATCGCGTCGCCGACCACGCCGCGCAGGCGTTCGATCATCACGTTCACATGGCCCAGCAAATCACCGATTTCATCCCGGGTGGTGATCTCGACGGTCTTGGTCAGGTCGCCGTCGGCCACGGCGCGCACCGCTTCGGAGGCGCGGTTCAGACCCTTGCCGACCGCTGTCGCGATGTAGAGGGCGGCGGCGGTGGCGACGAGCAGCGACACCACGGTCAGCACGATCAGGGCGTTGCGAACGTCGGCGAAATCCTGATCGGCCTTGTCGGTGGCGGCGCCGAGCTGAGCTTGCGACAGCTGGACCAGTTCCTCGACGTGGGCGGCGGCGTCGATGACGGACTTGCGCCCTTCGCCCATCGACAGGGCCGTCGCCTCGGCGTCGCGATCCGCCAGGGCCAGGTCATAGACCCGCTGGTGGGTTTCGATCAGGCGCTCCCAGGCCGAACCCAGGGCTTCCCACCGGGGCTTGCCCTCCGTCGTCGACAGGCCTTCCGCCTTGGCCAACAGGGTTTCGAAGCCCTGTTTCTCCTTGGCGATCGAGGCCTCGAGCGCCTTCACCTCTTCCGGGGCGCCGACCAACACCATGTTCTTTTCGGCGCGCACCACATTGAGCATGTGGATGTGGAGTTGCTGGGCGACCTGCAGACGCACCGCCGGTCCGTCGACCATCGCGTTCATCTCGCGGTTGGTCGTCGACAGGCTGTTGATCCCAAACAGGGTCGCGGCCAGCAGCAGGGCGATGATCAAGCCAAAGGCCAAGCCCAATTGCAATTTGATGGTGAAGCGCAAGTTCTTGATCCCCCGAAAATAAAATAAAGAGCGTGGCGAGTTTCAGTATTCCGTGAATTCGCTGTCGGCGTGGTCGGGTCCGCCCTGGCTCAGGTCCAGGGCGAAGCCCTGGGCCCTGGCCTGCTGAGCGCCCACGGGGCCGCGCGCGCCGACCTTGCGGGGCGCCGGGCGGGCCATGGTCGGCTTGGCGGCGACGCGGGCCGGCATCAGGCGGGCGACCGGCGCCGCCTTGCGACCGGCGCCCGGCGTCGGCGCCGAGAGCTGGAAATAGGTGATCGAGGTCTGCAGCTCCTCGGCCTGGGCGGCCAGCTCCTCGGAGGTCGCCGACATCTCCTCGGAGGCGCTGGCGTTCTGCTGGGTGACCTTGTCCAG
>JAHINZ010000371.1 GCA_018895795.1 Alphaproteobacteria bacterium | reverse complement strand
CTCCCCCGCCAAGTCGCTGGACTTCACCGCCCCCGATCAGGTGCTGCCGCTGACCACGCCCGAATTGAAGGGCAAGATCGCCGAACTGGCCAAGGTGACGCGCAAGCTGACGGCGGCCGATCTGCGCCGGCTGATGCACATCTCCGAAAAGCTGGCCGATCTGAACCGCGAGCGGTTCCTGGCCTTCGATCCGCAGGTCGAGGACGGGCTGCAGGCGGTGATCGCCTTCAACGGCGACGTCTATGGCGGGCTGGCGGCGCGGGAACTGGATCGTCCGGCCCTCGAATGGGCCCAGGATCATCTGCGCATCCTGTCGGGCCTGTATGGCGTGCTGCGGCCGCTGGACGCCCTGCAGCCCTATCGCCTGGAGATGGGCTCGCGGCTGAAGACCAAGCGCGGCGCCAATCTGTATGACTTCTGGGGCGAGACCATCGCCCAGACCCTGAACGCCGCCGCCGAGGGCCACGCCGATCCGACCCTGGTCAACCTGGCCAGCCAGGAATATTTCGGGGCCGTCGACGCCAAGGCCCTGAAGCTGCCGGTGATCACCTGCCATTTCAAGGAAGAGAAGGCGGGCCTGCTGAAGGTGCTGGGCTTCTTCGCCAAGAAGGCCCGGGGCCGGATGGCGCGCTATGTGATCGACAACCGGATCGAGCAGTCCAAGGCCCTGAAAGCCTTCGATCTGGACGGCTATCGCTTCCGCCCCGAACTCTCGACCGACACCGACTGGGTTTTCGCTCGTCCCCAGCCCTGAATTCATCTAGTCATGAATTTAATAAGCGCTCGCCCTTCGCGGGAGCGAGTTATATGCTGCGGTGCAGCACGATTAGGGTCTTCCATCAGGAGCGCGTCGCCATGGCCGTCGATTTCGGTTTGCAGGGTCAGGTCGCCATCGTCACCGGCTCGACCAGCGGCATAGGTCACGCGCTCGCCGACGCCCTCGCCGAGCAGGGCGTCAACATCGTCCTCAATGGCCTGGGCGAGATGAACGCCATCGAGCGCACCCGCGCCGAGATGGCCGAAAAGCATGGCGTCGAGGTGCTGTACAACGGCGCCGACATGACCAAGCCCGACCAGATCGCCGACATGGTCAAGGCCGCCAAGGCCGAGTTCGGCGAGCTGGACATTCTGATCAACAACGCCGGCGTCCAGCACGTGGCCCCGATCGAGGACTTCCCCACCGAGAAGTGGGACCAGATCATCGCCATCAACCTGACCTCGGCCTTCCACGCCACCAAGGCCGCCGTGCCGATCATGAAGGCCCAGGGCCGCGGCCGGATCATCAATATCGCCTCGGCCCACGGGCTGGTCGCTTCGCCGTTCAAGTCGGCCTATGTGGCCGCCAAGCACGGCATTCTGGGCCTGACCAAGACGGTCGGGCTGGAGGTCGCCACCTTCGGGATCACCTGCAACGCCATCTGCCCGGGCTTCGTGAAGACCCCGCTGGTCGAGGCCCAGATCGCCGACCAGGCCAAGGCGCGCGGCATCAGCGAGGAGGCCGTGATGCGCGACGTCATCCTGGCCAGCCAGCCGACCAAGGCGTTCGTGACGTTCGAGCAACTGTCCGGCATGCTGCTGTATCTGGTGTCGGACGCCGGCGCCTCGGCCAATGGCGCGGCCTTTTCGATCGACGGCGGCTGGACCGCGCAATAGGGAAGGATCGGGTCATGCCCATCGGCCCGTTCAAGAAGAAGCCCGCCGGCCCCCGGGGCCTGAGCCTGGCCCTGCAGGGCGGCGGATCGCACGGCGCCTTCGAGTGGGGCGTCATCGATCGCCTGCTCGAGGAAGACGATATCGAGATCAAGGCGGTGACCGCCGCCTCGGCCGGGGCGATGAACGCCGTCTGCGTGGCCCAGGGCCTGATCGACGGCGGGCGCGAGGGGGCCCGAGAGCGGTTGGAGTCGTTCTGGAAGGCGGTCAACACGGCCGGCGGCCGCAACGTGTTCGGCGACACCAGCATCTGGACCAGCGCCTTCGCCGGCGGCTCGGACTGGCTGAAAAGCCTGCCGGGCTGGCGGATGGCCGAGACCCTGGCCTTGTCGATGAGCCCCTACGAGTTCAACCCGTTCAATCTCAATCCCCTGCACGACGTGCTGGAGTCGCAGATCACCTTCAAGGCCCTGCGCGAGCGGTCGGTGGTCAAGCTCTATATCGCCGCCACGGCCGTGCGGCTGAGCAAGGCCAGGGTGTTTCGCGAGACCGAACTGACCGCCAAGCACATCATGGCCAGCGCCTGCCTGCCGCAGCTGTTCCACGCGGTGGAG
>JAHINZ010000030.1 GCA_018895795.1 Alphaproteobacteria bacterium | reverse complement strand
GAAAAGCGCATGGGCCTGCTGACGCCCTCGATGAACCTCGAGGACCTGGCCGACTGCGACCTGATCATCGAGGCCGTGTTCGAGCTGATGGAGATCAAGAAGGAGGTCTTCGGCAAGCTGGACAAGATCGCCAAGCCCGGCGCGATCCTGGCCTCGAACACCTCGTACCTGGACATCGACGTGATCGCCGCCAGCACCAGCCGGCCCGAGAGCGTGATCGGCCTGCACTTCTTCTCGCCGGCCAATGTCATGCGCCTGCTGGAGATCGTGCGTGGGGCCAAGACCGACAAGTCGGTGATCGCCACCTCGATGCAGATCGGCAAGAAGATCGGCAAGGTCGCGGTTCTGGTCGGCAACTGCCACGGCTTCGTCGGCAACCGCATGCTGGCCCAGCGCCAGCGCGAGGCCCAGAAGCTGATCCTGGAAGGCGCCATGCCCTGGGACGTGGACCGCGTGCTCTATGACTTCGGCCTGCCGATGGGTCCGTTCGCGATGAGCGACCTGGCCGGCCTCGACATCGGTTGGGACTCCGCCAAGACCTCGTCCTCGACCGTGCGCGAAGTGCTGTGCGAGATGGACCGTCGCGGCCAGAAGAACGGCAAGGGCTTCTACGACTACGACGAGAACCGCGTGGCCAAGCCGTCGGCGGTGGTCGAGCAGGTCATTCGCGACTTCGCCGAAAAGCGCCAGATCCAGCGCCGCGACATCAGCGACCAGGAGATCCTGGAGCGTTGCCTGTATCCGATGGTCAACGAGGGCGCCAAGATCCTCGAAGAGGGCAAGGCCATCCGGGCGTCCGACATCGATACGGTGTGGCTCAACGGCTATGGCTGGCCGGTCTATACCGGCGGCCCGATGTTCTGGGGCGAACTGGTCGGCCTGGACAAGATCCTGGCCAAGATGAAGGACTTCCACGCCGCCCTGGGCGAGGACTTCAAGCCGTCGGCCCTGCTGGAGCGCCTGGTCGCCGAGGGCAAGGGCTTCAAGGACGCCTAGTCGCCCGCAATATCCAAAAGGCTTGTCATCCCGGCCGCAGCGCAGCGGAGAGCCGGGACCCAGGGGCAGACGCATTGCACCGGCCCCTGGGTCCCGGGTCGGCTTCGCCGCCCGGGATGACAAGAGTTTTTGCGTTTTAGGAAGTACGCTCATGACCACCATCGCCGCCATGATGTCCGCCGACTACGGCGTGATGGGCGACATTCTGCGGCTGCGAACGGCGGAAAATCCCGACCATCCCGCCGTGATCATGGAAACCGGCGAGGCGGTGACCTACGGCCAGTTCGACGCCCTGGTCGACCGCGTCGCCGCCGCCCTGCAGCGCGATGGCGTCCAGCCCGGCGAATCCGTCGCGGTCTGCGCCCTGTCGTCCATTCCCTATGCGGCGCTGTTCCTGGGCGGTCTGCGGGCCGGGGTCGCGGTGGCGCCGATCGCCCCGTCTTCAACGCCGGACTCGATCGCCGGTATGGTCGCCGACTGCGGCGCCAAGCTGTTCTTCCTGGACGCCGGGGTGGCCGAGGCCCAGGCGCCGGCGCCGGTCGCGGCGCGCTTGATCGCTCTGGACGGCTCGTCGGCCGGCGAGGCCTTCGACGCCTGGCTGGCCCCGCAGGGCGCCCAGCCCACGCCGGTGCAGATCGCCCCCGAAGCGCCGTTCAACATCATCTATTCCAGCGGCACCACCGGCACGCCCAAGGGCATCGTCCAGTCGCACGGCATGCGCTGGAAGCACGTGTTCCGGGGCGACGCGGTCGGCTATGGCCCGGAGGCGGTGACGCTGCTGTCGACGCCGCTCTATTCCAACACCACCCTGGTCGTCTTCTTCCCGACCCTGGCGGGTGGCGGCACGGTGCTGCTGATGAAGAAGTTCGACGCCGGCAAGTATCTGGACCTGGCCCAGAAACACCGCATGACCCACACCATGCTGGTGCCGGTGCAGTATCGCCGCCTGATGGAGCGGCCCGATTTCGACAGCTACGACCTGTCGACCACCCATCTGAAATTCTGCACCAGCGCCCCGTTCGCCGCCCATCTGAAGGCCGATGTGCTGAAGCGCTGGCCCGGCGGGCTGGTCGAGTATTTCGGCATGACCGAGGGCGGCGGCACCTGCATCCTGATGTGCCACGAGAACCCCGACAAGCTGCACACGGTGGGGCGGCCCGCGCCCGGTCACGACATCCGGCTGATCGACGAGGACGGCGTACAGGTCGGCCCCGGCGTGGTCGGCGAGATCGTCGGGCGCTCGGCCGGGATGATGAACGGCTATCATGGCCAACCCGGCAAGACCGCCGAGGCGACCTGGATCTCGCCGGAGGGCGAGCGCTTCATCCGCACCGGCGATGTCGGGCGCTTCGATGAGGAGGGCTTCCTGACGCTGATGGATCGCAAGAAGGACATGATCATCAGCGGCGGTTTCAACATCTATCCCAGCGATCTGGAAGCCGAGATCGTCAAGCATGAGGCCGTGGCCGAGGCCGCCGTGGTCGGCGTGCCGTCCGACGCCTGGGGTGAAACCCCGGTCGCGTTCGTGGCCCTGAAGGCCGGGAGCGCCGCCGGCGCCGAAGAGATCCGCGCCTTCGTCAACAGCCGGGTCGGCAAGACCCAGCGCCTGGCCGAACTGCATCTGGTCGACGCCCTGCCGCGCAGCCACATCGGCAAGGTTCTCAAGCGCGAATTGCGCGACTCATGGCAGGCTTCCGCCTCGTCCTGAGTCACTTCCCGCGACGGCGCGCCGCAGTGAAGCGGGCGGAATCGGTTGTTACGGTTGCTTAACCATAAGGTGACGCCATAAGGCGAAACCGGTTTCTCGTGGAAGCGCCTGCCCCATGCGTCCTTCGCCCGCCGTCAAGTCTGTCCCCGAGCTCGCCGACGCCAAAAAGCGCGCGCCGTCGCTGCCGGTCGATTTCGAGGCCGTGACCGAGGCCCTGCGCGCCGCGGGCCATGGTCCGGGCGAGGAAGCCGGCCTGATGTCGCGCTTTTGCCGGCCGGTGGCCGTGCGCGTCTTGTCCGACCACGCCGAGGCCGTTTCGGTCGCCCTGACCGCGCTCGGCGTTCGCCCAGGCGGCTATTGCGTGGTGTCGGCCCTGGCCTGCGCCGAGACCCTGGCCGGTATCGCCGCCGCGGGGCTGAAGCCCTGGCTGGTCGATGTCGATCCGTTCAGCTGGATGTTCGATCCCGCGCATCTGCGCGAGCGCCTGCCCGAGGCTCCCGGCCCCCTGGAAGCCATCCTGCCGGCCGGCGCCCATGGCCGCGCGCCCGACCTGCGCGCCTGGGCCGCTTTCCGCGATGAGACCGGCCTGCCGATCCTGGTCGAGGCCGTTGAGGCCTTCGACGTCATCCAGAGCGCCCCGGTGCCGGTCATTGTCGGCCTGCCCAGCGGCCAGGGGGTGTTCATCGCCTGCGAGGACGCCACCCCGATCAACGCCATCGAGGCCCCGCTGTTCGAGGGCGAAGCCGGTCTGGATCTGTGGCCGCACAAGCGGCCGCGCCTGGTCACGGCCGCCCAGCGTCTGCGCGTGCTGCTGCTGGACGCCCCGATCGGCTTCCAGCCGGGCTGGGGCATGAGCTGGGTTTCGGAGGCCTGCGCGCTGAGCCTGCCCGACAACACGGCGCCCGCCGTCCTGGCCAGGCTGGCGGAAGCCGGCCTCGAAGCCTCCGGCGCCGCGTTCCGCGCCCAGGATATGGAAGCCGACGAGACCCCGGTCGCCGACCGTCTGGCCACCTCGGTCATCGTGATCCGCATTGACCCGGACCTGGGTCTGCAGGGCCTGGACGAGATCGCCGAAACGCTCCGCGAGGCCGTGACGGGCTAGTTCGCCGCCGCGTAGGCCTCGACAGCCGCGATCCGCTCGGCCTTTTCCGCCTCGCTGAGGAACGAGCCCGAGAAGCTGTTCTTGGCCAGGGTCACCAGCTCATCACGGCTCAGGCCCAGGGCCGTCGCCGTGGCCATGTAGTTTTCCAGCAGATAGCCGCCGAAATAGGCCGGGTCGTCGGAATTGACCGTGGCCTTCAGGCCCAGGTCCAGCATGCGCTTGAGCGGATGCTCCTCCAGGGTCTTTACCCCGCACAGTTTCAGGTTCGACAGCGGGCAGACCGTCAGGGTCACGCCGTCCTTGACCAGGCGCGCGGTCAGGGCCGCGTCTTCAAGCGCCCGGTTGCCATGGTCGATGCGGTCGACCTTCACCAGATCGATGGCTTCCCAGACATAGGCTGGGGGGCCTTCCTCGCCGGCATGGGCGACGATCTTCAGGCCCAGGTCGCGCGCGGCCTGGAACACCCGGGCGAACTTGGCGGGCGGGTGACCGACTTCAGAGCTGTCCAGGCCGACGCCGGCGATCTTGGACAACCAGGGCTTGGCCTGTTCCAGGGTCGCGAAGGCGGCGTCCTCGTCCAGATGCCGCAGGAAGCAGAGGATCAGCTTGGCGGTGACGCCAAGGGTCTTCTCGGCCTCGTCCATGCCGGCCAGCAGGCCGGTCATCACTACGTCGAAGGCGACGCCGCGGTCGGTGTGGGTCTGGGGATCGAAGAAGATCTCGGCATGCGTGCCGCCGTCCGCCGCCAGCCGCTGGAAATAGGCCAGGGCCAGGTCCTTGAAGTCGGCCTCGGTGATCAGGACGCCGGCGCCCTGATAATAGATGTCGAGAAAGTCCTGCAGGTTGGAGAAGGCGTAGGCCGCCCGGATCTCTTCGACCGACCCATAGGGCAGGGTGATGCCGTTGCGGCGCGCCAGCGCGAACATCAGTTCGGGCTCGAGGCTGCCCTCGATGTGCATGTGCAGTTCGGCCTTGGGCAGGCCGCGGACGAAGGCGGTGAGAGCGGTGTCGGTCATGCCGGAGTCATCGGGCGGGAGCGCCGTCAGGTCAAGCTGGACAGCCGACTCCTGGCGGCGCTTCGCCAGGAGGGCGGATGGGGTGCGGTTCAGGCGTCGCTGACGACCGTGTCGCAGTCGGGCAAGCTGAGCAGCAGGTGCGGCTCATCGCGTTCCTCGATGGTTTTCAAATAGCGGCAGCCGCTGCGGCTGGTGCGGGCCTCAACCAGCACTTCGTCGTCGCCGCGCTTGACGAAGAACCGCCATGTCCCGGCGTCGATCAGCTTGATCGCCTGCTTGACCGACAGGCTCCAAGGTTCAGCCATGGTTCCGCCGACGTGGGTGATGCGGTCATAGGCGCTAATCCGACCGTTCTGGGTGGCCCAGGTGATTTCAGCGCGTTTGGCCATGATGTTTCCTTAGATCTCAGTGTGGGCAAATAGCCGCTCGCCACCCCGCGACACGTCGCGGAGTCTGGAGCGCCGATCAGCTTTTCTGGTGTGTGCGTCGCGCCGAGACCGGCGCTTTCGACATGATAGCATCTTTGTCGCAAAAAGTCAGGGGTGGCGGCGACGCGCGGCTGACGGGACGGCGCCGGCGGCGAAAATTGGTCTTTTGCCCACGCGGTCAGCGCGGAACGGTTGGCTTCCACAGGGGTTCATTGTCTGCGCGCTGGCGTGATCGGGATCCGGCTCGGCACGACGTCGAGCGCCGATTCAAAGTCGAGATTGTCCCATGAGCAACGAACAGATCATCGGCGTCGCCGAAAATGCCGCCGGTCGGGTGCAGGACGCGGTCGGCGCCCTGGCCGCCGATCCCTCGACCCAGGTCAAGGGCAAGCTCAAGCAGGCGGCCGGCTCGGCCAAGGTCGCCTATGGCCACATCAAGGACGTGGCCAGCGAGGCTGTCGACCATACCAAGGAAAACATGCATGTCGCCGTGGACCGCACCCGGGAAAAGGTGCGCGAGGGCTACGGCGAGGTGGAAACCTTCGTTCAGAACAAGCCCGGCCCGGCCCTGGCGATCGCCGCCAGCATCGGCCTGGCTCTGGGCCTGATCCTGCGCGGCCCCAGCAAGATCGTCCGCCGGCGCGAGAAGGCTTAGGCTCAAACCCTGATCTTGTGATCGCCGGCGTCGCCTTCTCTACAGAGGCGACGCCGGCGGTGGCGCTTCCGGCAGCGGAATGAACTCGTCGTGGTCGAGGTCGGGCAGCTTCATGCGGCCGGCCTTCCAGTCGGCCTTGGCTTGTTCGAGGCGGTCCTTGGACGAGGACACGAAGTTCCACTCCATGAAGCGCGGCCCCACCGGCTCGCCGCCCAGCAGCATGACGGTCGAGGGCTCAAGCGCCTTGAAGACGATGGTGTCGCCGGGCGCGAACACCGCCATCTGCAGCGACGACAGCTCGCGGCCGTCGACCTCCACCCGGCCGCGGGCCACATAGGCGGCGCGCTCGGAATATTCGGCCGGCAGGGCCGCGGTGGTCCCCGCCGCCATCTCCCAGTGCACATAGAACAGCGGCGAGAACACCGGCACATTGGTCTTGGTGCCGAACGCCTCGCCGGCGATCAGCCGCGCCTTCAGGCCGCTGCTCTCATAGGACGGCAGGTCGGCCGGGCCCTCGTGATGGCTGAAGGCCGGACCGGTCTCCTCGAATTCCTCGGGCAAGGCGATCCAGGCCTGCATGCCGTCCATCTTGCCGCCCTGGCGGCGCAGGGTCTCGAAGCGCTCGGAATGGGTGATGCCGCGGCCGGCGGTCATCCAGTTGACCTCGCCCGGCTTGATCACCGCCAGCGAACCCACGCTGTCGCGATGGGTGATCTCGCCCTCGAACAGATAGGTCAGGGTCGACAGGCCGATATGCGGATGCGGGCGCACATCGGCGCTCTTTGGAAAGCCCGGCGCGAACTCGGCGGGACCCATGTGATCCAGGAAGGTGAAGGGGCCGACCATGCGCTTGGCGTGGAACGGCAAGACCCGCCCGACCTCGAAATTGCCGATGTCGTGACGGCGGGCTTCGATAACGAGGTCGATCATGGGAGGCTCCGGCGCGTGTCGGCGGAGAATTTCATGAGTTGCCGCGGGCGTCTTGTCGAAATGCGCCGTGGGCTCGGAGCGACTTGCCCCCTACGGGCCGCTTCGCGACCGTCTTCCCCCGAAGGGGGAAGATGATCTCATCCGCCCGCCTTTGGGGGCGGACGACCGCGCAGCGGTCAGGTGGGGGAGTTTTAGCTACCCCAGCGGGCTCACATACGGGCTCACCAGCCCCAGCGGCACGGCCGTGGAGTTCTTGACGCCGCGAATGACGATGCGGCTCTCGATGTTGGAGACCAGGCCCAGCGACAGGATCTTGTCGCGCAGGAATTCGTCGAAGGCGCGCATGTCGCGGGTGACGATGCGCATCTCATAGTCGGCCGAGCCGGTCACGGTGGCGCATTGCACGACCTCGGCCCATTTGCCCACGGCCTGCTCGAACGTCTCGAGGTTTTCCTTGGTCGGCAGGGACAGCTTGACGGTGCAATAGACCTCAAAGCCGAGGCCCAGCTTTTCGCGATCCAGAATGGTCACGCGGCGCTGGATGACGCCCGCGTCTTCCAGCCTTTTGATCCGCCGCCAGCACGGGCTGGACGACAGTCCCACCCGTTCCGCGATCTCCGCGACGGACAGTCCGGCGTCGTGTTGGATGAGATCGAGGATCTTGGCATCCACGGCGTCGAGTTGTTCGGACAAGAATTCCTCCCCCAGAGGTCATTTGGCGCGGCGATCATGCCGAAAGCGGCCCCGGGTAGGGCACGCCTTGGGCAAACAATTTCCCTGTTTCTATAAGATATTGCTACGCGGGCGAGAAGACCCGGGAGGAATTTTTTTGCCATGAGGCACTCGGAAGTCACGCTAGACGACAAATATCTGCTCGAAGATGGTCGCGCCTTCATCACCGGCGTGCAGGCTTTGATCAGGGTTTTACTCGATCGCAAGCGACTCGATCGCAAGGCTG
>JAHINZ010000370.1 GCA_018895795.1 Alphaproteobacteria bacterium | reverse complement strand
TCCTCACGGTCAAGAACAGCTTGTGCGAAGCGGACAGGTCGAGCCGAAACGCAAAAACACATCACGGTCTCCGGGCTTGGCCCGGCCGCTTCGCAGCCTCCCCAACCCTTCAGCGGTCACGCCGCGTGAGGCGGAAGCCTCGTGTCTTCTCCCTTCCCCCATCAAGCCGACCGGAAGGGGGCAGGTGCGGAGGGGCCGTGACGAAAGTCCAGCAAGGATCGGCCAAATCTTCGCCGCGATTGCTGGACAGACACCCCTCCCGCGCCCTATCCGCAAAGAGCCCGGCAAGGTTGCGGTTCGAGCGCCCTGATCGCCACGGAGAACACAGAGCATGACCATCCCCACGCGACTCCTGGCGCATGACGACATCAAGGCCGACTCGCCCGAGGCTTGGTTCGCGCGGCTGACGCGGTCGGTGGCCGAGCCCGAGCAGGAGGGTCTGCGGTTTCCCGATTTTCCGTCGGCCGATATCCAGCGACAATTTGTCGGCTCGGCCTATGAGGACGCCCTGAACGAGGCCGCCGGCTTTTACCGCTTCGCCCAGGAGGGCATGGCGCGTCGCCCTTACGCCCGCGGCGCCGACGGCGACTATCTGGATTTCGGCGCGGGCTGGGGCCGGATCGGCCGGTTTTTCCTGCGTGACTTCCCGGCCGAGCAGATGGCCGGCGTGGATATTGATCCGGACATGATCGCCTTTTGCCGCGGCGCGAACCTGCCCGGCCAGTTCGAGACCATCGCCAACGGCCAACCCCTGCCGTTCGCCGACAGTCAGTTTCGCCTGATCACCGCCTATTCGGTGTTCACCCACCTGCCGCCGCATCTCTTTAGGGCTTGGCTGTCGGAGCTGATGCGGGTGCTCAGGCCCGGCGGCCTGCTGGTGTTCACCGTCGAGCCGCCGCGGTTCCTCGACTTTCTCGAGGGCGCCGATCCGAACTCGGACAATGCCTGGCTGGCGGCCCTGTCCGCCCACAAGGCGCGCATTCCCGGCCTGCGCGAGGACCTGGCCCGTGACGGCATCGCCTATCTGCCGTCGGGCGGGGGGGCCTATCGCGACGCCGATGTCTATGGCGACACCACCGTCACGCCGGCCTTCCTGGCCCGGGCGGCCGCGGCGCGCGGCGGCGATCTGGTGACCTTCATCGACGATCCCGTCCGATTCTGGCAGGCGGCGGCGATCATCCAGCGTCGCTCGCCGTTGCGCGACTTCATCTCGCGCGTCCGCCGCAAGATCACCGGCTAGGAGCCCCGCCATGACCCAGATCGCTTTTCAGGGCCGCGTCCTGGTCATCGCCGGATCGGATTCGGGCGGCGGCGCGGGGATCCAGGCCGATATCAAGACCATCACCGCCCTGGGCGGCTATGCGGCCACGGCGATCACGGCGGTGACCGTGCAAAACACCCTGGGCGTCACCGGCGTGCATCCGATCCCGCTGGAGATCATCGCCGCCCAGGCGCGCGCCGTGCTCGACGACATCGGCGCCGACGCGATCAAGACCGGCATGCTGGGCGATGTCGGGGTGGTCGAGACGGTCGCGGTCGTGCTGGACTACGCCGCCAAGGCTCAGGGCCGGGACATCCCGGTGGTGGTCGATCCGGTGATGGTGGCCAAGGGCGGCGCCAGCCTGCTGGCCGACGCCGCCATCGGGGCGGTGAAAAGCCTGATGATCCCGCGCGCGGCGCTGCTGACCCCCAACGCGCCCGAGGCCGCCGCTCTCACCGGTCTGACGGTGCAGACCATTGACGACCTGCGCCGGGCCGGCGAGGCCTTGCTGGCCCTGGGCGCCAAGGCGGTGCTGATGAAGGGCGGCCACATTTTTTCAAACGATGGGGCCGCCGACCGCGTCGTCGACGTGCTGATGACCCCCACCGGCGAGACGACGTTCGAGGGCGAGCGGATCGACACCCGCCACACCCACGGCACCGGCTGCACCCTGGCCTCGGCCTGCGCGACGGGCCTGGCCCAGGGCCTGCCGCTGGAGCAGGCGGTGGCGCGGGCCTGGAACTATGTCCACGAGGCCATGCTGCGCGCGCCGGGCCTGGGCGCGGGCCACGGGCCGCTGGACCACGGCTGGACGCTGCGTCGATGACGGCGGGGCTCGAATCCCGGCTGATCGCCATCGTGCGTGGCGTGCCGACCACGATGGCGGTGCTGCGCACCGTGCGCGACCTGGCCTTGCCCGACGCGATGATCTTTTCCGGCGCGATCTATCAGCCGGTGTGGAACCACCTGACCGGCCGGGCGCCCGACTACGGCATCAAGGATTACGACGTCGCCTATCACGACGCCTCGGACACCTCCTATGCGGCCGAGGATGTCGTCATCCGGCGGGTGGCCGCCGCCTTCCAGCCGCCGCTGCGCGATCTGGTCGAGGTGCGCAACCAGGCTCGGGTGCATCTGTGGTTCGCGGCCAAGTTCGGCGGCGACGAGCCCTATCCGCCGCTGGAGTCCAGCGCCGCGGCCCTGAAGCGTTTCGTCGCCACCGCCTTCTGTGTCGGCGTGCGGATGGAGGCCGATGACCGTCTCAGCGTGTTCGCACCCTTCGGTCTGGAGGATCTGTTCGCCTTGCATCTGCGGCCCAATCCCTTGCGGCTCAAAGGGGCGGGCGGCTGGACGCGGACCACGGCCTCGGCCCAGGCCCGCTGGCCGGAGATCACGGTGGAGGGCGACTGAGGACAATTGTCACCATGACAATGTAAGCTTTGCTCTGTGGATCAATCGGAAATATCCCCGTCGACGTCATTCGTTTCAGGGATCCGCGCCATGCGCCAGTGGACCATCGACGCCTTCGCCGCCGCCCCGTTCAGGGGCAACCCCGCCTGCGTGGTCGAGCCCTTCGACCGCTGGCCCTCGGCGGGCTGGATGCAGGCTTTGGCGGGCGAGAACAATCAGGCCGAGACGGCCTTTCTGCTCAAGACCGCCGATCCGGCGCGCTTTGGCCTGCGCTGGTTCACGCCCGCCCTGGAAGCGCCGCTGTGCGGCCACGCCACCCTGGCGGCGGCTCATGCGCTGTTTTTCGAGCTCGGCGTCGCGGTCGCGCGGCTGACCTTCGACACCCTGTCGGGGCCGCTGACCGTGCGGCGCGACGGCGAGCGGCTGGAGATGGATTTCCCGGCCGACCCGCCGCGCCGGACCTCGGTTCCCGAAGGCCTCGCCGCGGCCCTGGGCGTCGAACCGGTCGAGATGTGGGCCGGGGCCTATCTGGTGGCGGTGTTGCAGGACGAAGCGACCGTGCGAGGGCTCAAGCCGGACCTCGCGGCGCTCAACGGCATCGCGGGCGAGGCGACCGGCGGGCCCGGTCAGACCGTGGTGGTCGCCCTGGCCGATCCGGGCCGACCCTATCAGGTGGTCAGCCGCTTTTTCGCGCCGGGCTTCGGCATCCCCGAGGATCCGACGACGGGCTCGGCCCATTGCATCCTGACGCCGTTGTTCGCCGAACGGCTCGGGCGCCAGGTCGTCAGCTTCCACCAGGCCTATCCGGGGCGGGGCGGGGACCTGGACGGCGAAAACCGCGGCGCGCGCGTTCTGTTGCGCGGCCGCGGCGTCACCGTGATGGAAAGCCGGCTCCGGCTGGAGCCGGTCTGATCGGCGGGGCGTCTACCAGCGACGGGGGCCGTGGCCGTAGCCCGCGCCATAGTCGCGATCATGGCGTTCGATGCGGATCTGGGTGCTGATGCGGTCGAAGCGACGATCCAGGTCGGCGCGTTCCCAGCCGGTCAACCCGCCGTGACGATAGCGCGCCTCCAGTCGGGCGGTTTCGTGCAACTGACCGCGCAGGCGGTTGGCTTCGCTTCGGGTCAAGGCGCCGCTGCGCTGACCTTGTTCGATCCGGCGCTCAAGCATGGCCTGGCGCTGGTTGATCGACTGGGCGGAGGCGACGGCGGGGACAACGGTGGCGGCGGCCAGGGCCGAGACCGCCGTGATGGAAAGCCAGAATTTTTTCATCGGTCGGTTCCTCTTGGACTGTCCGTCGCCGCGTTGGACGACGTTGAGCCCAGGAAACCATGTGCCGCCTGAAGCGGTTCTGAGCCGCTCGTTGTCTGGCGTTCAGGTTGGCGACCGCGGCGGCTTAGGCCGCGTCGGCGAGCCGCGCGGCGGTCATGGCCGTCTCGATCGCCGCATACAGCTTGGTGACCTCGATCGGCTTGGCGACATGGCCGTCCATGCCGGCGGCCAGGTAACCCTCGACCTGATGGGCCAGGGCGCTGGCGGTGACCGCCACGATCGGGATGCGCGGACGGCCCTCGGCGCGTTCGAGATCGCGGATCGTCCTGGCGGCCTCCACGCCGTCCATGCCCGGCATGTGAATGTCCATCAGGATGATGTCGTGACCCCCGCGCTTCCAGGCCTCGATACAGGCCGCGCCGTCGGCGACCAGTTCAACCTCGGCCCCCAGCGGCGCCAGGATGGCGGCGAGGACCTTCTGGTTGGTCGGATTGTCGTCGGCGGCCAGGACGCGGGGGCGGGAGCGTGTCGCGGCGGCCGGAAGGACGGTCTCCGGGAGGGCGGCCGCAGGCAAGGCCGCGACCGAAACGGCGTCCTGTCCCCGGGGCATGGCCAGAACGACCGTGAACGTGGAGCCCTGACCCTCGCGGCTTTGCACCGAAATGGCGCCGCCCATCAAGGCCGCCAGTTCACGGCAGATGGCCAGGCCCAGGCCGGAGCCGCCGAACCGCCGCGTCGTGGAGCTGTCGGCCTGAACGAACTTGTCAAACAGCCGGGTCTGAATCTCGGCCGAGATGCCGATACCGGTGTCAGTCACGTCGATTCGGAGGCCCGAACCGTCCTCGGCGGAGGCGAACCGTACGGCCACGGCGCCCTGCAAGGTGAACTTCAGGGCGTTGGAGACCAGGTTTCCGAGGATCTGGCGCAGGCGGTCGGCATCGCCGCGCCACGCGCCCTGGGCTTCGGGGGCGACCCCGACGTCGAAGGCGAGGCCCTGGCTGCGCGCCTGGCCCGCGAAGCTGTCGCGCAGGGACACGGCCAGCGCCGATAGATCGAAGTCCTTGTCCGTCAGCTCCAGCCGCCCGGCCTCGATCTTCGACAGGTCGAGCACGTCGTTCAGCACCGCCAGCAGCAGACCACCCGATTCGCGGATCACCGACAGGCGTTCCCGCTGGGCGGGGTCGAGGGGGTCCATCGCCATGACCTCGGCCATGGCCAGGACGCCGTTCAACGGGGTGCGGATCTCGTGGCTCATATTGGCCAGGAAGTGAGATTTCAGGACGTTGGCGGTATTGGCCTCGTCACGGGCCCGGACCAGATCGGTCATCACGCGGCGCAGGTCGTTATCGTTGTGCTCCAGCCGCGACACCAGCTGGTTGAAGCTTTCGGTCAGGCTCTGAAAGACGTCGTCCTCGGTCGTCTGCTCGACCGGTTGAAAGTGACCGTCGGCGGCCACCCTTTGCATCGCCTCGGTCAGACGCTGCATGGGACGGGTCATGCGGCGCGCCAGACCATTGGCCAGCAGGATCGCCAGGCCCGCCGATCCGAAAAACAGGGCGCCGGTCAGCGCCAGGTCGCGGGCCAGGATCTGCTCCAGACGCGGCTCGCGCGCCACCAGGGACAGGGCGCCGACCTGACGACCGTCCAGCAGGATCTTCTTGGACAGAGTCTGGGTCGACTTGCCGACGCCATTGGCCTGCGGAGCGGCCCCGACCTGGGCGATCACGCGACCCTGGAGGTCGGTGATTTTCACGCCGGCCACGTGCGGCGCGCGGTCGACGGCGGCCAGGGCGTTGCGAACGCCGGTCACATCGCCGGCGGCCAAGGGCGCGGCCGCTCCGGCCGCGACCATCTGGGCGAGGACCTCGTGATTGGCGCGGGCTTCCTGACGCGCGACGCTCCATTGCTGGAGCATGAAGCAGGCGCAGGCGGCGATCAGGGCGATGACCGTCGTGATCAGCGCAACGCCCGCGATCTGCGCCTGGAGGGGCGCATGCGTTGGGGCGTCGGTGCTGCGGAGCGGTTCAGGCATGGGCCGTCCCGGTGAACATTGGCCTTCATTTAGCAGGGGTTTTCCTAACGCTTCGCTTCCAAGGCGAGGCGCCGGGAGCCTTAAAACAACGTTAGGGCGTGTTTCCTGTTGCCTATTCGTTAAGACGTGATTTACCTTCGTTAATAGTTTCTTAACGGAGTACGGGCATGGAAAAGGTCTTTGTTGCACAACGTGTCGCGACCAAGTTGTTCGCGACGGAAAACGCCGTGGACACGGCGATGATGGAAGCCGCCGAACTGATTGCGGACATGCTGAAGGCTCGCAAGGACATCGGCCTCTCGGCCGTTGTCGGCGATCGCGCCAGCGCCAAGCTGGTCGAGGCCCTCGCCGCCCTGGGCCAGGCCCGCTCGGCCATGGTTGAAATGCACAATGAACTCAACGACGTGAAGCTGCGTATCGGCATCCGTACGAAGCTGGCCGGCATCGAGGACAAGTCGCAGGACGCCGTTCGCGGCCAGGCCACAGAGCTGCGCGAAGTGAGCTAACTCACGCGATCGTTGCAATACTTTAACTTCGCGAGGCCCCTAATGTGAGTTAGGGGCCTTTGCTATGTTACAACTTATCGCGCCGCTGCTTTGGATATTGACGGCCACTACGGTGCTGCTGGCTTGGTG
>JAHINZ010000369.1 GCA_018895795.1 Alphaproteobacteria bacterium | reverse complement strand
GTCGACGAAATCGTCGTGACCGGCCTGCGCGCCAGCCTGAGCCGCGCCATCGACGTCAAGCGCAACGCGGCCGTCATCGTCGACTCCATCGCATCGGAAGACCTGGGCAAGTTCCCCGATAGCAATGTCGCCGAATCACTCCAGCGCATCACGGGCGTCTCGATCGACCGCAGCGGCGGCGAAGGCCGTTTCGTGACCGTTCGCGGCTTTGGCCCGTCGTTCAATAACGTCCTGGTCAACGGCCGCACCCTGGCCACCGAAAACACCGGCCGCCAGTTCAGCTTCGATCTGCTGGCCGCCGAGCTGATTTCGGGCGCCGACGTCTACAAGAGCAATAACGCCACCCTGCAGGAAGGCGGCATCGGCTCGACCATCAACATCAAGACCGCCCGTCCGTTCGACACGCGCGGCTCCAAGGTCATTCTCAGCGCCAAGGCCAACAACGAAGACCTTTCGGGCGAAACAGCCCCCGAAGTGTTCGGCCTGTTCTCGACACGCCTCGCCGACGACAGGATCGGCGTGCTCGCCTCGGTTTCCTATCAGCGTCGCAAGGCGCGGGTCGATACCGCCGCGACCAACGGCTATTACAAGACGACGGTCGGTTCGGGCGCGAGCGCCATCGCCAATGTCCTGTTTCCGGCCAATTATGATCAGATTTCCGACCTTGAGGACCGCGAACGCCTTGGCGTCACGGGCACGATCCAGTTCAAGGCCACCGACACCCTGACCCTGTCGGCTGACGCGCTCTACAACAAGTTCACGGTCGACTCGACGGCCAACAGCGTTGGTCACTTCTTCTCACCCGCGGACGCCAGCGGCGTCACGCTGGACGCCAACCGTACGGTCACGGCCTTCTCGCAGAATACCAATTCCCATACCGACTATGTCAGCCGCACGTTCAACCGTCCGACCAAGCTGACCGCCGTGGGCTTCAATGCCGACTGGAACCCAACCGACAAGATCAACGTCAAGTTCGACACCGCCTATTCGAAGGCCGAGTCCAACAACGGCGGCAACGAGATCTTCGCCGTCATCGGCTTCACCAACCCCATCACCTTCACCAACAACGGCAGCGGCCTTCCCAGCTTGACGGCCGCGCGTAGCTTTACAGACCCCTCCGTCGGACGCGCCCACTTCGCCACCCGCGAAGGCGTCAACGTCAAGGAAACGGTCTATGAGACCCGCCTCGACGCGGTGTTCAGCACCGACTACGAGGTCTTCACCAAGCTGCGCGTCGGCGGCCTCTACACCGATCGCAGCAAGGACAATGCGCTGGTTCGGTCGGACAATGATGTCGGCTGCGCCTATTGCGGCTATGGCATTGCCGTTCCAGCCGGCCTTCTCAAGACCTTTGATCCGGGCTCGTTCATGAGCGGCGAAGGCGGCACTTTCCCGCGCCAGTGGCTGTCTTTCGATCCTGAGGCCTATTTCAAGTTCCTGGAATCGGCCGCCGCGGGCCTGGCGGAAGATGTCGCCGCAGGCCGCCCGCTCGGCGCCACAGGCGGCTTCGTGGCGTCCAAGAACGGCTATGCGCCCACCCGTCAACCTTCCGCCTACACCGTCGGCGAGAAGATCGCCGGCGGCTATGTTCAGGGCGATTTCGAAGCCAATATCGGCGGTCTGCCCTGGAGCGCCACGCTGGGTCTGCGCTACGTGCACACCCAGCTGACCTCGAACGGCACGCAGCAAACCTTGCTTGATCTGCTGCCGATCGTCGGCGACAGCACCGCCTATACCGCAGTGTTCGCCCCGACCTCGGCGCCGGTGTCCAAGAGCACGACCTATGACGACTTTTTGCCGTCGCTGAACGTCAAGGTCGACATCACGCCGGACATCGTGGGCCGGTTCGCCGCGACCAAGACCCTGTCGCGGGCCAATCTGACGGATGTCGCGCCGCGCATTACCTTCACCAGCCTTCGCCCCGGCAATCTGGCGGCCAGCGGCGGCAATCCCGAGCTGCTGCCGTTCAAGTCGACCAATTTCGATGGGTCGCTGGAGTGGTACTATCAGAAGGCGGGCTACCTGACGGCCGGCGTGTTCTACAAGCGGATCGACGACTTCATCGTCAGCTCGCTGGGCACGGAAACCTTCAAGGTGGCCAATGCGGCGGGCAACTTCACCGGCGGCGTCGCGAACTTCAACGTTCTGCGTCCGCGTAACGCCCAGAGCGCCGATGTCTATGGCCTGGAAGTCGGCTTCCAGCACACGTTCGACTACCTGCCCGCGCCGTTCGACGGCCTGGGTGTCACCGCCAACGCGACCATCGTGGACAGCAAGGCCAATCTGACCGCTGCCTCCTCAACCTTCGCGCTGGAAGGCCTCGGCAACAGCCAGAACCTGGTCGGCTTCTACGCCAAGGGCCCGATCGAAGTTCGCATCGCCTACAACCATCGTGATGGCTTCATCAGCACGGCGGCCAACGGCACGGGTGGCGATCCGATCTTCACCAAAAGCCAGGGCCAGGTCGATGCCCAGGCGCGTTACGCCATCTCGTCCAACTTCTCGGTCTTCGTTGAGGGCACCAACCTCAACGACGCCAAGACCGAGACGACCGGTAAATACGACAACCAGTTCCTGAGCCTGGTCGACACCGGCCCCCGCTATGCGGTCGGTCTTCGCGCTCAGTTCTAAGCGTTAAGCCGGGAGCGGCTCTCCGCTCCCGGTCATGTCCGGCGCGCTCATTGGCGCGCCTTTCCTCCCCCTACCTGCGAAGGGGCGGACCTCTGGTCCGCCCCTCTTTTTTCGCGATCAGCCTTGCCGAGACAGGTGCAAGATAAAGCCCGTCTGGGGTTGCAGGCGCGGGAGTTGCAATCCAACCGCCATCAGCGCCCGCCCGTCGAGCTCCACGCCGACAGCCAGCGCCTCGGTCAAAGGCGACCGCTTCGCCGGCGGGGTCGGCCAAACCAGCTTGACCGCGTAGCGCGCCTGCGGGTTCAACCCCCGCAGACGCAAGCGTCCGGCGAAGTAGGCGTCCTGCTCTCGAACCAGCGTGTAGGCGAACACCGCTTCCGAACCATCGCCGGCGACGACGCCAAAGGCCGACTCGTTGGCCGGCCGGTCGAGCCGATGCAGATCGCCCGTGTGGATCAGCGCCCTCAGGCGCTTGTGCAGGGCAACGCCTTCGGCCAGTTGACTGCGCTCGTCCGGTGTCAGGGTGAGCAGGTTCGCCTCTATGCCGAAATGGCCGAACATGGCGGTCGACACCCGGGTCGCCATCGACACGCGCCGACCGGTGATGTGGCAATCTGTCGGCCCGACATGGGCGCCCATCAGCTCGGCGGGGACGAACAGCGACAGCCCCTTTTGGATCGACAGTCGATCCAGGGCGTCATTGCTGTCCGAGGTCCAGATCCGGTCGGTGCGCTCCAGGATCCCGAAGTCGGCGCGACCGCCGCCCGAAGCACAGCTTTCGATCTCGACCTCGGGATGGGCGGCGCGCAGGCGATCCAGCACGGCATAAAGGCCCGCGACATGCGCGTGCGCCGCGGCCGAGCCATCCGCCCCGCCCGGGTGGCTGATGTCGCGGTTCATGTCCCATTTCAAATAGGCGATCGGATGCTCGACTAGCAGGGCGTCGATCCGCGCATACAGATAGTCGCGCACCGCCGGTCGACCGAAATCCAGCACCAGCTGGTTGCGGAAAGACAGCTGAGGCGCCGGTGCGCAGCCCAGCACCCACTCGGGATGGGCGCGAAAGAGATCGCTGTCCGGATTGACCATCTCCGG
>JAHINZ010000368.1 GCA_018895795.1 Alphaproteobacteria bacterium | reverse complement strand
GCTGCCCATGATGATGGCGACGGGCGGCGAGGTCGCGTTTGGCATCGGCGTCGAGGTCCCTTGAAGTCGGCGCGCGGGTCTCGCCGGCGACGGCGAGGCCCGAAGCCGCCCGGTATGCGCGTGGATGGCGCGAGCGCAAGCCCAAAACGCTTGGCGCGCCTCGGAATGGGGCGCCGCGCGGGTCATGGCCTGCGACCAAAACGCGTGCCGATTGCGCTGACCGACGTTCGCGTTAACACTCGGCGAAGCTGTGCAAGAAACGATTCCCCCGTCATGAAGATTTCCGGCGCCCGGACCGAACCCTTCGCCGCCATTCGCAAGCGGGCCCTGGCCCGCGCCGGCGCCAAGGTGGCCACGCGCGACGTCGCCGCCTCCGACAGCGCAGCCTTTCTGGGGCTGGGCGAGGCCGACCTGACGCCGCAGGTGCAGGAAGCCCTGTCCACCCTGATGACCGAGATCGACGATCTGCGATCCGAGGTCTCGCGGCTGAAACTGCGGCTCAACGAGGCCCAGGCCCAGGCCGACCAGGACGTGCTGACCCCGGTGCTGAACCGCCGCGCCTTCCTGCGCGAAATGAAGCGCGTGGCCGCCTTCGCCCAGCGCTACGGCTCGCCCGCCAGCGTGGTGTTCTTCGATCTCGACGGCTTCAAGACCGTCAATGACCGCTTCGGCCACGCGGCCGGCGACGCGGCCCTGCAGGCCGTGGCGCGCCGCCTGCTGGCCAATGTCCGGGAAAGCGACGTGGTCGGACGGATGGGCGGCGACGAGTTCGCCGTGCTGCTGGCCCAGGCCGACAAGGAAACCGCCCTGTCCAAGGCCGCCAGCCTGGCCGCCGCCGTTCAGGACACCCCGGTCGAGTTCGGCGAATGGTCGGCGCCGCTGCATATTTCGTGGGGCGTGCGCGAGATCGAGCCGGGCTCCGATCCCGAGGTCGCCCTGGCCGAAGCCGACGCCGCCATGTTCGTACGCAAACGTCGGCGGGTTGCAAGTGCTTGATTTTAGGGTCTTTATCACTTTAGAGCGGTTTCGCCTTCGGGCGAGAATTCTCTAGGCTGTAGCGCCGCCGAGCGCATCTCTGGGTCTTGCGACGTTTCGCGCAGGGACTCGTTCCACCCCGAGCGCTACGACTTTAACGGTCAGTTAAGGAAAAGCGTCTGCACTCCTTCCAGGCGCATGGGACCCGAAGATGCAGCGCATTCTGGTTGCGGAAGATGATCCTGTCCTGGCGATGATCTACGAGATCACGCTCAGCGAGGCGGGCTTCGAGGTGATGATGTGCCGGGACGGCGTCGAGGCGCTGGACGCTCTGGACGCCTTTGCGCCGGATCTGGTGATCACCGACTTTTACATGCCGCGGATGACGGGCGGGCAACTGATCCGCGCCATCCGCGAGCGTCGCGGCGACCTGACCGCCACCCTGCTGGCCTCGGCGGTCGATTCCCGGCGGCTGCTGGATGACGAACGCGCCGACGCGCGTCTCGAAAAGCCGATCACCCCGGCTCGGCTGCTCAGCGGCGTCCGCGCGCTTGAAGCGCTGCGACACGCCTGACGCCGAGGGGGCGCGCCCCGCCTCAGGCGATGATGTCGGGCATCAGCATGTCTTCCAGACGGCCGATCTTGTCCTTCAGCCCCAGCTTCTTCTTCTTCAGACGCGCGATCTGCAGCATGTCGGGCTGGGGGCGCTGCTCAAGGGCCTGAACGGCGGCGTCCAGATCCTGATGCTCTTCGCGCAGCACGGACAGGCGACGCTCGATCGCCATGTCGGATTCGTCCGACGGATCGTCATCATTGGTCGAAGGTTCATCGGTCATGGAGGGTCCCCTTCGGTCGGCCCGCGACCTTGATAGATAGCAAAGGCTGCCGGGCCGTAAAGAGGTTCACGATAGAGCGCCGGCCAGGCGTTCCAAAGCGGAACGCCGCGGCGGGTCGCCGGAGGCGGCGGCGGCCTCGACCAGGCTTTCCAGAACGTCGCGCGGCGCGGCCGCCGGACCGGTCAGGGCTTCAAGACTTTCCAACAGCACCCGCTCGCCCCGCAACTCGACGGCCTTGACCGCCTCGCGCAGATCTTCGCGGGCCTGGTCGGCGATGTCGGGGCTGGTCGGCTTGAGGGCGCGGCGAACCCCGCGCAGCGGCGCGCCGATCTCGGCGTCCCAGCGGCGCATCAGCAGGGCGGCGGCCTTGGGGTCGACCGCTCGGCCCTCGCCGGCGGCCCAGGCGGCCCACAGCAGATAGGGCACGTTCTGACCGTGGCCGTCCTGCAAGTTCAGACAGGCGTCCGCGACATCCTGTCGCGCATAGGCCTTCAAGGCCCAGTCCCAGAGCGTCATGACGTTAACCTTCACCTGTTTCAGGGGCCGTGTCGGATCCTTGGCCGGTGATCGTCGCGAGGTCCTCGCCCCAGCGTTTCACCGGCCGCCAGTTGAGGTCGAACAGGTCCAGCACCCGGCCCACCGACTGGTCGACCATCTCGGCGATCGTCTTGGGCTTGGCGTAGAAGGCCGGCAGCGGCGGGGCGATCACCGCGCCCATCTCGGCCAGCTTGGTCAGGGTGCGCAGATGGCCCAGGTGCAGCGGCGTTTCGCGCACCATCAGGGCCAGGGTCTTGCGCTCCTTGAGCACCACGTCGGCGGCCCGGGTCAGCAGCGAAGACGTTACGCCACTGGCGATTTCGCTCATCGTCCGCACCGAACAGGGGGCGATGATCATGCCCAGGGTGCGGAAGGAGCCCGAGGCGATCGCGGCGCCCACATCGGCGGCGCGATGCACCACGTCGGCCTTCGCATGGACCTGGCTGATGGAAAGATCGGTCTCCTGCGACAGGGTCAGGACCGCCGATTTCGACATCACAAGATGGCTTTCGACGCCCAGATCGCGACAGGCGTCCAGGGCTCGCAGGCCGTAGACGACGCCCGAAGCGCCTGAAATCCCGACGATCAGTCTGGGGCGCGCAGCGGGGTCGGCGATCTTTGAAGGGTCCGACATGGTAAATTTTCGTCCGTCATGGGAGCAGGTCGCGCCGCGTCAAGCGGCGCCGCGTGCAACGATATGTGATCTGACAGCCGGACGCACCGGGTGTTCACTCCTCTTGTCAACAGCAAGGAGCCGACAGCCATGGCCATCGAATCCCGTATCCGCGAACTGGGGTCCCGTCACGAGACGCTCGATCGCACGATTCAGGAGGAGACCAAGCGTCCCGCGAGCGACGCCGCGCGACTTACGGAGCTGAAGCGGCGAAAACTTAGGCTGAAAGAGCAGATCGAGGGACTTCGATCTCGACTGCACTGACGCAGCCCTGACCTAGAGAATTTGGCACGGCCGCTCCCCCGAGGGGAGCGGCCGCTTCCATGAGAGGAGGCGACTAGTCCTCGTCGTCTTCGTCGTCTTCAGCCACATAGGTCGACTTGCCAAACACGTCTTCGGCCTTCGGTTCGGCGCGCGACTTGCGGTATTCGGCTTCTTCGTCTTCCTCGGGCGCCTCGACGACGCCGGTCTCGGACGCGGGGCGCAGGGTCGGATCCTCAGGCAGGATGCCCTTCTTCAGGTCGTCCTTGGCCTTCTTTTCAGCGGCCTTCTTGACCAGGGCGTCCAGCTCCAGCTGGCCGATCAGGCCCAGGGTGACCGGATCGATCGGCTTGATGTTGGCCGCGTTCCAGTGGGTGCGGTGGCGCACCTGGTCGATGGTCGACTTGGTGGTGCCCAGCAGCTTGGAGATCTGGGCGTCGGTCACCTCGGGATGGTGACGCAGGAACCAGGCGATGGCGTCCGGACGGTCCTGACGGCGCGACACCGGGGTGTAGCGCGGGGCCTTCTTCTGCGGCTTCAGCAGCTCGGCGTGACGGCTGACCTGGGCCTTCATGCGATAGGCGTCATTGGCCTGGGCGCGATCCAGCTCTTCGCGGGTCAGCTGGCCGTTGCCGATCGGGTCGGCGCCGCGGATGTCGCGCGCCACTTCGCCGTCGGCGATGCCGCGCACTTCCAGCGGGTGCAGATTACAGAAATCGGCGATCTGCTCGAAGCTCAGCGACGTGTTGTCCACGAGCCAGACGGCCGTCGCCTTGGGCATCAGGATGTCGGACATGCGGTCCTCCAGAAATGACGGCGCCCGGCCTTTCGGCCGGGCGGGATGATCAGCCGGGACGTATAATCTGGTTCCGCTGAAAAGGGAACGGGGGATGCGGGGGAAGTCGCCGCCAAGCCGCGAGGCCCGCCGGCCGTGAAAAAACTTCGTCGGCAAGCGGAGCCATAAGGCGGCGGGCGCGTTAATGTTACGAATGGGGAGTCCGGCGATGACTGAAACAACATCCAACACCGCCTTCGAGCGCGAGCTTGTCGGGCTGATCCCGCATCTGCGCGCCTTTGGGCGTTCGCTTTGCGGCAGCGCCACCCAGGGCGATGATCTGGCTCAGGACGCCCTGGCCAAGGCCCTGTCCTCGCGCGACTCCTATCAGCCGGGCACCAACATGAAGGCCTGGACCTTCATGATCCTGCGCAATGTCTTCTATTCGGAAAAGCGCCGCTCGTGGCGCAGTTGCGAGCTCGACCCCGAGGTCGCCGAGCGCACCCTGGTCTCGGTGTCCAATCCGACGGCCGCCCTGGAGCTGGACGAGGTCCGCCGGGCGATGGACATGCTGCCGGCCGACCAACGCGAGGCGTTGATCCTGATCGGCGCGGCGGGCATGTCCTATGAAGAGGTCAGCCTGGTCACCGGCGCGGCGCTGGGCACGATCAAGAGCCGGGTCAGCCGCGCCCGCGATCGCCTGGCCCTGATCCTGGCCGAGGGCCAGATCGCCGAGGATCATCAACCCGCCCACGCCGCCATGGGCGCGATCTTCCACCAGATCGAAGACTACCGGATCGCACGTTGCGCGTAATAAACACCGGCGCGAAGCGTTAGGGCGGGCCGAAGGCGCGCGCGGTTCTGGAGACCCGCAACGCGATCGTCTTCAGCCCGCTGGCTTGAGGCCGGACGGCTTCAGACCACCAGCACCACCTTGCCCACATGCTCGCCCGCTTCCAGGTGGGCATGGGCCTTGGCGGCGTCCTGTAGCGGGAAGGTGGCGTCGATGATCGGCTTCAGCTTGCCGGCCGCGATCCACGGCCAGACGACGCGTTCGATCTCGCCGGCCAGCCGGGCCTTTTCGTCGACCGAGCGGGGCCGCAGGGTCGAGCCGGTGATCACCGCGCGCTTTTGCATGATCGCCATGATCGGCACGTCCAGCACCGGGCCGGCCAGGGCGGCGATATAGACGATGCGGCCGCCGGTGTTCAGGGCGTGCAGGTTCTTGTCGAAATAGCTGGCCCCGACCATGTCGAGCACCACGTCGACGCCGCCGGCCGCCCGGGCGATCTCGGCGAAGTCCTCGGTCTTGGCGTCGACGGCGATATCGGCGCCCAGCGCCAGCGCCTTGGCCTTCTTGTCGGCTCCGCGACCGGTGGCGATGACCCGGGCCCCGGCGGCCTTGGCCATGGCGATGGCGGTTGTACCGATTCCGGACGTTCCCCCGTGGATCAGCAGGGTCTCGCCAACCTTCAGCGCGCCATGCTCGAACACATTCGCGTAGACGGTGAAAACCGTCTCGGGCAGGGCGGCGGCGTGGATCATGTCGAAGCCGTCGGGGATCGGTAGGGCGTGGCGGGCGTCGGCCACGGCGTATTGCGCATAGCCGCCGCCGCCCAGCAGGGCGCAGACCTTGTCGCCGATCGTCCAGCGCGGCGCGCCCTCGCCGAGGGCGACCACCTCGCCGGCCACCTCCAGGCCCAGGGTGACCGGGGCGCCGGGGGGCGGCGGATAGAAACCCAGGCGCTGCAACAGGTCGGGACGGTTGACGCCGGCGGCGGCCACCTTGATCAGGATCTGTCCCGGGCCCGGAACAGGACGGTCCATCGGGGCTGCGACCAGGGCCTCGGCCGGGCCTCGCCCGCCTTCGACGGCGATCGCGATCATGGTGTCCGACATGGGTGCATTTCCTCAGGCTTGCCTTGCGGCCTTGGTAGGCGTCTCATGACGGATCGAAAAGGGTCATTCACAAGTCGTGGGAGCCAGCCGATGTTCGAGGAACCAGTCGAGTCGCGCGCTTTCAATCGTGGCGCTTTGGTCGAGACCACCCACGAGGACCTAGAAATCTACGGCGTGGCCGAGTTGGAGGAGCGGATCGAGGCCCTCCAGGCCGAAATCGTCCGCACCAAGGCCTTTCTGGACAAGAAGCGCGCCGGCCGCGACGCGGCCAATGCGCTGTTTGGTCGCCTGGACTAGCAATTCATTTACCGTAATCACGGTCTAAGGCGGTAAGCCGCCTGAGTTCTGATTGTGTCGAGGTTCAAAGGGGCGGGTCGCGAAACAGGACGGCGGCGTTGGCACGAGGGTTGCAGCCCCGGTGTCAGGCGAGACGTTCTCGCGGCCTTTCGAAGGGGCATTGAGTACCTATGACCGATTTGAGCGTTTCCGCAGCGGCGCCTTGGCGCGCGGGCGTCATTCAGGACTTCGCGAAGTCGGAGCTGTTTGATCGTACGTTCGACGAAGGGATGTTGCTGGTCGAGGAGACCGCCGGCTATCTCGACGGCGCCGGCCGCCACGACAGCAAGATCCTTTCGCGCAACGCCGCCCTGGCCTACGCCACCGAAAGCATGCGCCTGACCACCCGTCTGATGCAGGTGGCCTCGTGGCTGCTGGTGCAGCGCGCCGTGCGGGAAGGCGAGATGGCGGCCGAGGCCGCCTGCGCCGAAAACTATCGCCTGGCTGAAGAGATCGCCGCGGTCGCCGCGGCGATCGAGGAACTGCCCTATGGCCTGGTCAATCTGCTGCAGCGCTCCGAGCGGCTGTATGAGCGGGTCCGGCATCTGGACAAGCGCATGTATGTCGAGGTCGCCGCCGAGGACGCGCCGCGCGCCGTCCAGGCCCAGTTCGACCGCCTGACGGCGGCGTTCGGCGGGTAACGACTATAGCCGTCATCCCCCGCTTTATGCGGGGGACCCAAGCCGAGCGGCCGGTGTCGCTCAGCAATTCCACGTCTCATAGAAGTCGGTCCAGGTCGGGTTCATCGCCTCGATCAAGTTGATCTTCCACTGGCGGTGGTACTTTTTCAGCCGTTTCTCGCGATGGATCGCGAAGCTGATGTCCTCGTGCTCCTCGTAATAGACCAGCCGGTGGACGCCGTACTTGCGGCAGAACTGACTGCCGACACCCTCCTTATGTTCCCAGATCCGGCGTGAGAGATCGTTGGTCACGCCGATATACAGCGTGCCGTAGGGCCGACTGGCGAGGATGTAGGTGTAGGTCGCCATACCGCAATGGTTGAGTCAGCGCGTAAAAATTTCAACCCAAAAGTTAGTCATCAACCGACGTGTTCGCGTGACCCAAGCGGCGCCTCGGCTTGGGTCCCCCGCATAAAGCGGGGGATGACGAAGGTTTTGGATCTAATGGCCGCCGAAACACCAGACACAGAAAAAGCCGGCTCCGCGAACGCGGAGCCGGCTTTTCGTCGCCCTTGCGGCGAAAATGCCTACTTCTTGGTGAAGCCGGCGAACTTGGCGTTGAAGCGCGAGACGCGGCCGCCACGGTCCATCAGGTGGGCGTTACCGCCGGTCCAGGCCGGGTGCACGCGCGGATCGATGTCCAGCACCAGGGTCGAGCCCTCTTTCCCGTAGGTCGAACGGGTCGGATAGCTGGTGCCATCGGTCATGGTGACGGTGATGAAGTGATAGTCGGGGTGAATGTCTTGTTTCATCGGGCGGTCCAACCGACTTAAGGCGGCGTGAAAGTTGGTGAGCGGACTCCCTTGCGGGTGGCCCTCGAAGAGGCGCGGCTATAAAGAACGCACGCGAATTTGGCAAGGGACAGTTGATGACCGACGTGAACGGCGGAGACATTTCGGCGGACGGGCGCCCCGGCGCCGGGGCCGAACTGGTCCAGGGCATGGCCGACGCCGCCGCCCGCAGACCCCGCCGAAAGGACATCCGCCCCCTGGCCCACCTGCTGCCGTTCGTGCGCGCCCATATCGGCGACGCCCTGGCCGCCGGCTTCTTCCTGCTGTTCTCGACCAGCGCCACCCTGGGGCTGACCGCGGCGTTCAAGGGCGTTGTGGACAAGGGCTTCGCCAGCGGCGCGGCCTCGGCCATCAACGGCGCCTTCATCGGCCTGGGCGCCGTCGCCCTGGTGCTGGCCGTCGCCACCTCCCTGCGATTCTTCTTTGTCACCCGGTTGGGCGAGCGGGTGGTCGCCGACCTGCGCCGCGCGCTCTACGGCCACACCCTGACCCTGGATCCGGCCTATTTTCTGAAAACCCGCACCGGCGAGGTGCTGTCGCGCCTGACCACCGACGTGACCATCATCGAGACCCTGGTGGGCACCTCGGCCTCGGTGGCGCTGCGCAACATTCTCAGCCTGCTGGGCGGCCTGGGCTATATGGCCGTGGTCAGCCCCAAGCTGGCCGGCTTCATTGTGCTGATGGTGCCGGTGGTGCTGGCCCCGATGTTCCTGCTGGGCCGCAATGTCCGCAAGCTGTCGGTGACGGCCCAGGACAAGTTCGCCGACGCGGTCGGCTATGCCGGCGAAAGTCTCGACGCGCTGGACACCGTCCAGGCCTTCGGTCGCGAAAAGGCCTCGGCCGCCCGGTTCGGCCTGGCGGTCGAGGCCGCCTACAAGGCGTCGGTGCGCCGCATCAGCGCCCGGGCCGCCATGACCGCCGTGGTCATCGTCCTGGCCTTCGGCGGCATCACCCTGCTGCTGTGGACCGGCGCCCACCTGGTGCTGTCGGGCGAGATGACCGCCGGCACCCTGGCCCAGTTCGCCCTGCTGTCGATCATGACCGCCGGTTCGATCGGCGCCCTGGGCGAGGTGTGGGGCGACGTGCAGAAGGCGGCGGGCGCCATGGAGCGCATCTCCGAACTGCTCAATTCGCGTCCTGGCATCGCCGCGCCGGACAAGCCCAAGACCCTGCCGTCGCCGGCCACCGGCGCCATCGCCTTCGAGAATGTCACCTTCGCCTACCCCGGGCGTCCCGACCTGACGGCGCTGCACGGCTTTGACTTGACCGTCAGGCCCGGGGAGACCGTCGCCCTGGTCGGACCCTCGGGGGCGGGCAAGAGCACCGTCCTGCGCCTTCTGCTGCGCTTCTATGACCCGCAGGAGGGCGTCATCCGACTGGACGGCGTGGATCTGCGCGACGCCGACCCGTCGGAGGTGCGCGCGCGCATGGCCCTGGTGGCCCAGGACTCGCCGCTGTTCTCCGGCTCGGCCCTGGACAATATCCGCTTTGGCCGCGAGGACGCCACCGAGGCCGAGGCCCGCGACGCCGCCGAGGCGGCTCAGGCCACCGGGTTCCTGGAGGCTCTGCCGGAAGGTTTCGACACCGGGGTCGGCGAGCGCGCCAAGACCCTGTCGGGGGGGCAGCGCCAGCGTCTTGCCATCGCCCGGGCCCTGGTGCGCCAGGCCCCGATCCTGCTGCTGGACGAAGCCACCAGCGCCCTGGACGCCGAGAACGAGCGCCTGGTCCAGCAGGCCCTGCACACGGCGATGAGCGGCCGCACCACCCTGGTCATCGCCCACCGCCTGGCCACCGTGCTGAAGGCTGACCGCATCGTGGTGATGGAAAACGGCCGCGTGGTCGAACAGGGCACCCACACCGAGCTCTCGGCGCGCGGCGGGCTCTATGCGCGCCTGGCGCGGCTGCAGTTCGGGGTGGAGGCGGCTTGATCTGCCTTCTCCCCTTGCGGGAGAAGGTGGCCGCGATAGCGGCCGGATGAGGGGTCTAAAGTCAGTTCAGCCGCGATAGGGTCGTCGTCGACCGCGCGACCCCTCATCCGTCGACCTGCGGTCGCCACCTTCTCCCGCGAGGGGAGAAGGGCTTCGCTCGCCTACTTCAGCAAATCCGCCGGCGTCGTCGGCTCGCTGATCACGTGCTCCATCGCCGTCCAGCGCGCGTCCTGGCCGGCGCCGGCCCGCTCGACATGGGCCCGGACCCTATCCTGGCCGAGAGTGTAGTTGATGATGTAGCTGCGATAGGTGTCGATGAAGCTCAGACGCTTCTGGGCCCTCGCCGTTGAGCTGAGGCCGTATTTGGCCAGGGCCGCGACGGCGGCGGGCTTGTCCATCCGGCCCGACAGATAGGCGTCGGCGATGGTGGTCTCGGCCCCGGCCAGAGCGGCCTTGGCGGTCATCAGGGCGTCATAGGCGTCCGCCGTGGCCGGATCCAGGCCGGCCAGCGGATAGAGCTGCTCACGCTCGAACTTGACCTTCTCGGGCCCCGGAAAGGCCAGGCCGATGCCGTAATTGGCCGAGCCCTCGGCGATCAGCGATTGCGGCGAGAACAGCGGATAGACCGAGAACTCCACCCAGCCCTTGCCCTTGGTCAGCTTTTCTTCCAGCAGGGCGTTGAGCACATGATGGCCCGGATAGCCCTCGTGGCAGCCCAGATCCAGGGCGCGGCTGATATAGATCGGCAGGTCGGTATTGATCTGGATCAGGCTGTGGGCCCCGCCCTGATACCAGTTGTAGCCGCTCCACGGCTTGCCGGTGACGAACGACAGCGCGAACGTCTCGCCCTTGGGCAGCGCGATGTGCGCCTCCGTCCGGGCCTTGCAGGCCGCGATGCCGGCCTGCATCACCGCGTCCAGCCGGTCGGTCGGGATGACATATTTGGCCTGGAAGGCGTCGACGCGGGCGGCCAAGTCGCCCTGACCGGGGACCAGCTTGTCGACGCGCGCCAGGATGGGGTCGTAGGACGTCAGGGGCTTCAACGGCGGGCGGACGCCGAACAGGCCCTCGGCCTCGTCCTGGAAACTGAACCTGTCGCCGGCCAGCATGGCCAGCCGGGTCTGGGCGGCCTTGACCTGACCTTTCAGGAAGGCCTTGCGGCGGCGTTCGTCGGGCGTCAGGCCCTTGTCGGGATTGGCCGCCAGCAGCTTGGCCAGCCGGTCGGCCTCGTTGCGCAGCACCGAGACCGGGCGCGGCGCCAGCTTGGCCGTCTCGGCCCACGCGCGCGGTCCGTAATAGGCGTCGACGTAGCCCGGCTCGCGCTCGCCGGCCTCGAGCGTCATATGCACGAAATCGACGGCGATCTTGTCCAGCTGCTCGCCCGCCGGTGAGACCGGGGACGGCGAAGCGAGGGCGGGCGTGCAGACGCCCAGCAGCAGAGCGGCGGCCAGGCCGGCCAGACGGGTGATCATGAAAACGCCTCGGAACGATCGAAGGCGGGCAAGCTGCACCCGCGTCCCTTGGGCGGTCAAGGTCAAGCGCGGGCGGCGACCGCCAGGCCGGGAAAGTCGCTGAACAGGCCATCGACGCCGGCCATGTACAGCGCGTGGAACAGCGATGTGACGTCGCCGTGCTGGGCCAGATAGTCAGGGGCCCCGGCGTCGCCCCGGCGCAGGGCGGCCGGCAGGAAATAGTTCTCGGCCCGCACGGTCCACGGGTGGACCAGCAGGCCCGCCGCATGGGCGTCGCGGACCAGGGGGGTGGCCGGCAGCAGGGTGCTGGCGTTCTGCGGGATGATCATCGCCTTGTCCGGACCCAGGCCGTCGGCATAGGCGGCCACGGCCTTCAGGCCCTCGGCGGTGACGAGGTCGGCGTATTTGACGCCCGGCAGGTCGGCGGGGCCGCCTTCATTGGCCACCAGAAACACCAGCTTGGCGCGGGTCTGCAGGCGCAGGGTCTTCAGGGGCCCGACCTCGAAACACTGCACGAACACCGGGGCGGTCGCCGAATTGAGCTCGTTGCGCTTGAGGGCGTCCAGCATGCGGCCTTCGACCGGCAGGCCGACCGAGGCGAAATAGCTGGGGTGTTTCATCTCGGGATAGACGCCGATCACGCGGCCGGTGCGCTGGGTTCCGGCGTGGGCGATGGCGACCACCTCGTCGAAGGTCAGGATCTGGGCCTGACCGTCGAAGGCGGCGCTGGCCGGGCGCAACTGCGGCAGGCGCTCACGGGCCCGCAGGGTCTTGATCTCGGCCAGGGTGAAGTCTTCGGTGAACCAGCCGGTCAGGCTTTCGCCGTCGATGGTCTTGGTGGTCCTGCGGGCCGCGAATTCGGGATGGCCGGCCACATTGGTGGTGCCGCCGATCTCGTTCTCGTGGCGCACCACCAGATGGCCGTCCTTCGTGGCGACCAGGTCGGGCTCGATGAAATCGCAGCCCTGATCGATGGCCCGCTCATAGGCCAGGGCCGTGTGCTCGGGCCGCTCGCCGCTGCAGCCGCGATGGGCGATGACGATGGGCTTCTTGCCCTGGGCGCGGGCGAGGCCGGGCAGGAAGGTGCCGGCGAGGGCGGCGGTGGTCAGGGCGCGACGGGTCAGCAGGGTCATGAGCGCGATTTAGCGCCGCATCATGACATTTTGGCGAGCGGATTGTGCGGACTTGCCCCCTCCGCGCTGCGCGCTCCTCCCCCGGAGGGGGAAGACGGGATCATCTTCCCCCTCCGGGGGAGGAGGGGCGCGAAGCGACCCGGAGGGGGCTAGCGGCCTAAGCCAGCAGCAGCTTTTCCAGCACTAGCGGGTGCAGTTCCTGGTTACAGGCCAGGATCGAAGCGCCCTCGACCGGGTTGCCGTGCTCCTCGATGGTGGTGACCTTGCCGCCCGACTCCTGGACCATCAGCACGCCGGCCGCGACGTCCCAGGGCTGCAGGTTGCGCTCCCAGAAGCCGTCGAAACGGCCGGCGGCGACCCAGGCCAGGTCCAGGGCGGCGGCGCCGAAGCGGCGGACGCCGGCGACCTTCTGGCTGACCTGATGCAGCTCCTTCAGGAACTGCGCGTGGCCGGGCTTGCCCAGGAACGGTACGCCGGTGGCCAGCACGGCCTCGTCAAGATGGCGGCGTGCGG
>JAHINZ010000367.1 GCA_018895795.1 Alphaproteobacteria bacterium | reverse complement strand
GTCTCGGCGTCCTTGGCCGACTGGCGGGCGATCTTCTCGGTCTGGGCGGCGTTGTCGGCGTTCTGCTTGATGTTGGACGCCATCTCTTCCATCGAGGCCGAGGCCTCTTCGGCGGCGGCGGCCTGTTCGGTGGCGCCCTGGCTGACCTGCTCGGACGTGGACGACAGCTGCTGGCTGCCGGTCGAGACATTCTGCGACGCCGCGATCGCGTCGGACACCACGCCGCGCAGGCGCTCGACCATCTTGCGCAAGGCCTGGCCCAGGACATCCCTTTCCGACATCGGCCGGGGCTCGACCGTCAGATCGCCCTCGGCCACCTGATCGGCCAGCAGGGCCGTGGCGCGCAGGTTTTCGACCATCTGGCGCAGCGAAATGCCCAGGGTGTCCTTGTCCGACACCGGGGTGACGTCCATGGCCAGATCCCCCTCCGCGACCCGATCGGCCACGGCGGCGGTCGCCCGCAAATTGTCGGTCATGGTGTTGATCGTCGCGATCAGATCGCTGATCTCGTCGTTCGAGGTCGAGATGACGCGCTGATCCAGATCGCCCAGGGCGACGGCTCGCGCCAGGGTGTCGATCTTCGAGAGGCCCTGGCTGATGGTGCGGGAAATCCAGATCGCCGCCGCGACGGCGACCATCACCGAGAAGAGGATCAAGCCGAGGAAGATTTCGCGCGACGTCCGGGCGGTCGCGTCGCTCTCCTGATCCGCCGCCTGCAGACGCTGATCGCTGAACGAAACGAGGTCGCCGATCACGCGGCCGGCCTGGTCGGCGACCTTTTCCTGCGCGCCGAGGATCAGGGCCTTGGCGCTTTCGCGCTTGTTCTCGAGGATCAGCCCCCGCACCTGGTCGTCAAGAGCGGCGAACTGGTCCCAATCGGTGCGCAGCGCTTCCCATTTGGCTTTTTCGTCGGCGCTCTTGGCGGCGGTCAGGCCTTGCTGAAGCAGGGTCTCGGCGGCGCGGCTCTGCTTGTCGGCGCGGGCGCTTTCGGCCTTCAACGCCCCATCGCCCTCGGCCAGGGCCATGCCTCGCTGCGCGCCGATGATTTCGGCGAAGGCGACATTGAGGGTCTGCGCCCTTTGAAGCTGGGCGGCCGGCCCGGCGACCAGGGCGTCTTGCAGCTGGCTCAGCTTGCTCATTTCCAGAGCGCCAAAGGTCGCCGTGCCGACCATCAACACGGTCAACAGCGCGAAGGCCGTCGTCAGTTTCAGTTTGATCGTCAACCGCATGGTGATGGCCTTGCCGCAGTTCAGGATTGGAGAGCGTTGATGGGAGTAACGGCGCCGGTCGACTGACCGCGCGCCGCGAAGATTTGATCCAGATCCGGAATGACGATCAGGTCGCCGTTCCGCCGCGCCAGAAGGCGGATGAAGTCCGAACGCCAGCGCATGCCCACGCGCGGCGCCGCTTCCGTGACCGCCCGATCGATCGACGTCACTTCGTGCACCTTGTCGGCGCGCAGGCCGATCAGGGTGGGCTGGCCGTCCAGGTCGTACTCGATGACCACGATGCGGCTGTCGATGGTGGGCGTGGCGGCCCGCATGTCGAAGGCCAGGCGCAGGTCGACCAGCGGGATGATCCGACCGCGAAAATTGATCACCGCGCCGACAAAGGGCGGCGCGCCGGGCACATCGGTCTCGGGCAGCAGGTCAAGGACCTCCCGCACCAGACCCGCTTCCAGGGCGAAGGTCTCGCCTTGCAGGTCGAAGGTCAGGGCTTCAATCAGCCCGGTCAACGGTTCAGGGTTCATCTCCGCGCCCTTCATCAGCTGGCGGCGCGCAGTTGCGCGTCGTGGCGTTGGCCGGCGGCCACGAGATGGCCGATGTCCAGGATCAGGGCGACGCCGCCGTCGCCCAGGATCGTCGCGCCCGAGAAGGCGCCGACCTCGGCGTGGAAGCCCGACAGCGCCTTGATGACGGTCTGGTGGTCGCCGAGGATCTGGTCGACGACCAGGCCGACCCGCTCCTGCCCCGCCTGGACCACGACGATCTTCTGGTGCGGATCCGGCGCCTGGGCGGTGGAGAACATCTGGCGCAGACGGATGAACGGCACCAGCTGGTCGCGCAGGGTGATCAGGCTGCGGCCCGTCGAGCGGATGTCCTGCTCGACCGACAGTTCGACGCACTCCTCGACCGAGGACAGCGGAATGACGTAACGGCCCGCGCCGACCCGCACCAGCAGGCCATCGATGATCGCCAGGGTCAGCGGGATGCGCAGCGAGACCACCGAGCCCTCGCCCGGGGTGCTGGTCAGCTCGATCGCGCCGCGAAGGCCTTCGATGGTGCGCTTGACCACGTCCATGCCGACGCCGCGGCCCGACAGGTTGGTGATCGCCGCCGCGGTCGAGAAGCCGGGCGCGAAGATCAATTGCAGCAGCTCGTTGTCGTTCAGCACCTGGCCCGGTTGGATCAGGCCGTTTTCCTCGGCCTTGGCCCGCACGCGGTCGCGATCGACGCCGCGACCGTCGTCGGTGATGGTGATCACCACCTCGGCGCCCGACTGGCGGGCGGCCAGGACGACATGACCCGTCTGCGGCTTGCCGGCGGCGAGGCGTTGCTCGGGCGTTTCCAGGCCGTGGTCGGCGGCGTTGCGGATCAGGTGGATCAGCGGGTCGGCCAGGCGTTCGATCACCGTCTTGTCCAGTTCGGTGGTCTCGCCCTCGGTCGACAGTTCGATGGTCTTGCCGGTGTCGCGGGCCAGGTCGTGGATCAGGCGGCGGAAGCGACCGAACAGCTGGGCGATCGGCACCATGCGCACGACCATCATGGTGTCGCGCATCTCGGCGGCCAGTCGCTCGATCTCCTCGGCGACCGCGCGCAGGGCGATGTCGCTGCTGGACGCGGCCAGCTGCTTGAGGCGCGACTGGGCGATGACCAGCTCGCCGACCCGATCCATCATTTCATCCAGGCGCTCGGCGGGCACGCGGACGGTGTCGCCGGAGACCTTGGCGTGGCGGCCTTCGGCGGCGGGAGCCTCGTCATTGGCGCCGACGGCTTGGGGCGCGGCGGCCAGGGCGACCTCGGCGGCCGCCGGCGCGGCCTCGGCCTCGGCGACCTCCTGAATGTCCAGGGTCATGTCGTCGATCACGAAGATGAAGACGTCCTCGATCGCGTCGCGGCCGTGCGGCGTGACCAGAGTGACATCCCAGGCCAGATGGCATTCGGTGGCGACCAGAACGTCGAAATCCGGGACCTTGTCCGTCACGACCGTGACCCGGCAATCGCCGAGCTCGCGCAGCTCGTCCAGCAGCGGCAACGGGCGGGTGCCGTTGATCAGGGCGTCGGCGGGGAGGCTGAACTTCACGCGCCAGGTGTGGAGCGGCGCGGCCGTGGCTTCGGCGGGGGCCGCGCCAAGGGACGCGGCCTGGCCGGCGCTCTGGACGACGCGGTGCAGTTCGGCCAGCAGCAGGTCACCGGCGGCTTCCGAAGCCGGACGCCCTTCAGCCAGGGCGCGCATGTGGTCCTGACACGCCAGGACGGCGCCGACCAAGGCGGACGTGGCGGCGACCTCGCCCCGGCGGACACGGTCGAAGGCGGTTTCACAATGGTGGGTAAAGGCGGCCAGGGCGTCGAAACCGAACATGGCCCCAGACCCTTTCAGGGTGTGGAGCCCGCGGAACACCGCATCGACCAGGTCCCGGTCGCCCGGACGGTGCGCCAAATCGAGCAAGCCCTGCTCGATGCTCTCGAAAAGCTCCTGGGCTTCCTGTCGGAAGATTTCGACGGGGTCCTGGGCGCTCATTTGGCCAGGACCTTCTTGACCACCCGAACCAGTTGCTCGGGGTCGAAGGGCTTGGTCAGCCAGCCGGTCGCGCCGGCGGCCTTGGCCTGGGCCTTGATCTCGGCGTCGGATTCGGTGGTCAGGAACAGGATCGGCACGCCGGCGCCGGCGGGCCGCTTGCGCAGCTCGCGGATCATCGCCAGCCCGTCCATGACCGGCATGTTCAGGTCGGTGACGATCAGATCGTAGCCGCCCGCGCTGCCCTTATCCAAGCCGTCCTGGCCGTTCACCGCCTCGGTGACGGCATAGCCTTCACCGCTCAAGGCGATCTTGATCGCCTGCCGGATGCTGGCGGAATCGTCCACGGTGAGGATGGCGGTCATTGGAAGCCCTCTTGCAGCCAGAACTCGGCGCGGTTGCAAACGTCGTCATCGAGGAAGCCGCCGCGACGCAGCACCTCAAGCACCGCGCCCTCGGCGGGGCGGCTCAACACGAGATCACGTCCAGAAGCCGCGGCCTGACGACGCGCGGATTCGATCATCTGGACGAAGGTCAGATCGGTTTCAGTGACGCCGCTGATGTCCAAAATGACGGGCTTTTCCTGCAGAAAAGCCGCGCTAAGCTCCAGGTAAGCTTTATCAATATTTAAGATTGTGACATCGTCCGAAAAATAGACCGGAAGATGATCGTCGCTTAACGATAACATCGAGCCCCGCACCGATAAATATCAGCGTTATGCCACATTGGTCATTGTATTGACTTTCGGGCCGCCCGATTAACTTCGGGTAAAGAAGACAACCTCTGGGGGAGCGACACTATGTCACAATTTCCGTGGCGCGCTCCGGACGCGTCGATGCGCGGCGCGGAACCTCCGATCGCTCCCCGCGATGGTGGTTCCGACGCCATTTACGCCGAGCGCCCAAGCTCGGCCGCACTATCGAGGCCGCCGCCGCCGCTGACGGCAGGGCGCCGCCCTCGTCGCCAAAGCGGGCTATGCCAGGCGCACGGACGGGGCGGATCGCCGGCCCGGCGCCCCGCCTGGCCAGTGCGCAGCGAACCGGGCCGTCCCAGGGTTGTCTAGGCTCCATAGGCGGACAGCGGCGACCAGACCCCAGACGATCACAACAGTTTCGCGGAAGCGGCTGGTCTGGACCCGCCGCCGGAGCCGTCGCGGCATGAGCGATCAAGGCTGAAGGCCAAGGCGGGAAGCGCGCCGCCCTTCCGGGGTGGCCCCGGGGCGCCTGAATCGTTAGGGTGGCGGCGACGGAGCCGTTTTGGGTTGGCGAGATCGATCTCGGCGCTCATCGCGTCAGGGATCGTTGATCCCCACCACCGCATCCCGACCCGAATCCAAATCGCCCCAGACCTCGAAAGAGCCGCCTTGCCACTGAAGTCCGCGTCCCGCGCGATATACTCGGCTCTCCGTGATTTCCTGCAGCAGGAAGCCGCGGGGGGCTATGTCCTGATGGCCGCGGCGGCCCTGGCGCTTGTGGTGGCCAACTCGCCTTGGGCGGGCGCCTATCACGCCATTCTGCACATCGAGCTTGGCGGCGCGATCGCGGGCCTGGAGCTGCGCGAGAGCTTGGCCCACTGGATCAACGACGGCCTGATGGCCGGGTTCTTCCTGCTGGTGGGCCTGGAGATCAAGCGCGAGGTTCTGGACGGGCAGCTTTCCAAGCCCTCCCGGTTGATCCTGCCAGGGGTCGCGGCCTTGGGCGGCGTGATCGTTCCCGCCCTGATCTACTGCGCGGTCGTCCTGGCCGCGCCCGAACACCTTCGCGGCTGGGCCATTCCGGCGGCGACCGACATCGCCTTCGCGCTCGGCGTTCTGTCCCTGCTGGGGTCGCGGGCGCCGGCCTCGCTGAAGATCTTCCTGACCGCCATCGCCATCCTGGATGATCTGGTCGCGATCCTGATCATCGCCATCTTCTATACCGCCCAACTCAACGTCCTGGCCCTGGCCCTGGCGGGCGGGGTCACCGTCTTGCTGATCGCCCTCAACCGCCTCAGGGTGACGTGGCTGTGGCTGTATCTGCTGCTCGGCGCGGTTCTCTGGCTGTGCGTCCTGAAGTCGGGCGTTCACGCGACCCTGGCCGGCGTCATCCTGGCCATGACCATACCGCTGAACCCTTCGCGCGGAACCCCCGATGATCCCCATTCGCCGCTGCACCGGCTGGAGCACGCGCTGCATAAGCCGGTCGCCTTCGGCATCGTGCCGCTGTTCGGCCTGGCCAATGCCGGGGTCGGTTTCGCGGGCGTGACCCTGGCGACCGTGCTGTCCCCGGCCCCGCTCGGCGTGGCTCTGGGACTGTTCCTGGGCAAGCAGGCGGGGGTGTTCCTGGCCGCCATGGCGGTAATCAAGCTGGGCTTCGCCGACATGCCCCGCGACGCCTCCGTGCGCCAGCTTTACGGCGTGGCGCTGCTGTGCGGCATCGGTTTCACCATGAGCCTGTTCATCGGCAACCTGGCCTTCGCCGACCCGCTATTGCTCGACAAGATCAAGATCGGCGTGCTCGGCGGCTCGGTGGCGTCAGCCCTGGCCGGCTACCTGCTGCTCAGAACCGCGCCTCAAACCGCGACGCGGTAGACCGGCTAAGGGAACCCCGTTTAGGCCAAGGTCAGCGCGCCCGTCAGGCCGCCGCCCATCGGGCGAGGGACTCGGGCGCGGCGGCGACCTCGCGGGTCTGGGTCAGACAGCCGTACCAGCCCAGGCCCTTATAGGTCTCGTAGCCCGGGGTCAGGGCGTAGCCGACGGTCAGGTCGCCGTCGGCATAGCTGCCCATCGCCCCCTCGGCGGTGTTGAGCGGGAAGGTCTCGGTCAGGACGCCGCGACCATCCGAGGCGGCCAGGACGCGGCCCTTGCGATCCAGAAGCATGACCCGCGAGCGCGACCGTTCCTCCGAGGTCAGGCGCACCCCGTCGACCACGGCCTGGGCCTGCGGCCGCCAGTCGAAATGAACGCCCATCACGCCCAGGACGCGCCCCTTGCTCTGACCGCCTTCGCGGATGGCGGTGGCGTAGGTCGCGACCGGCGCGTCGTTCAACGCCCTGACGCGTTCGATGTCGCAGGCGATGAAGTCGTCGCCGGTCGCGGTCCTCATCGCTTCCCGAAACCAGGGCGTCTCGGCGGCCGAGGCGTTGCGCGCGGCCGGATAGAGGTCCGGCCGGCCGGTGGCGATCACGCGGCCCTGGGCGTCGCAGATCCACAGGTCGAGATAGACGGTATAGGCGTCGAGAATCACCCCCATCCGCTCACTGGCGTGTCGCGCCGTCTGTGGTGAAAGGTCGGCGACGCAGGCGACAATGGCCGAATCGGTGGCCCACCAGCGGACGTCGCAGGTGCGTTCATAGAGATTGCGGTCGACGATCTCGATGGCGTTGAGGGCCAGATCGGCCAGGCGCTGGCCGCGCATGTGGCCCAGGATCGCCCCGCCGATGGCGGTCAGTTCGTCAAGGTCGGCGCGCACCTGGCTCTCGAGCGCGGCCGCGACCACGTCGATCTCGGTGGAGATCTTCTTGAATTCCTCGGCGACGATGGCGAAGCCCTTGCCGGCCTCGCCGGCGCGAGCGGCCACGATCAGGGCGTTGATCGACAGCATCTTGGCCGCGCGATTGACCCTGGCGATCTCGCCGATCTTCTCGCCCGCGACCGTGCTCAAGCGTTCGGAGAGGTCCAGAATACGTTCTGGACGGAGACTGGCCTCTTGTTCCACCTTCACAAGTCCCCACGCAAATCCGTACCGAATCACGTGAGCGTCGCGCAAGATCTCGCCGCCGTCACGGGCGCCGCGCGTCATTTCGAGGCAAGATCAACGCTTTCGGTCAATCCGCGCCGCCCACACCCGGCATTGCCTATATTCCAGGCTGAAATCGCCTAAAATTCAAGCAAATCAAGAACTTGCCCTAGACGTCGACCTCGGCGTCCAGGGCGTTGGCCTGGATGAATTCGCGACGCGGTTCGACCAGATCGCCCATCAGGCGGCTGAACATGTCATCGGCGTCGTCGGCGTGGTGCACCTTGACCTGCAGCAGGGTGCGCGCCTCGACATCGAGGGTGGTTTCCCACAGCTGGTCGGGGTTCATCTCGCCCAGACCCTTG
>JAHINZ010000366.1 GCA_018895795.1 Alphaproteobacteria bacterium | reverse complement strand
GGGCGAAGCCCCGGGTCGAGACGGAGGTGGTCGCGACAGCCCGCCGCGTCAGGCGCAACGAGACGTTGCCCTGGAAGGTGGTCAGCCGAACATCGCCGGCGCCGGCCGCGCCCCAGCCGTCCGCCTGGCCGTCCTGAAAGTCATCCGCGAAGATCGGCCCGGCCAAGGCCGGCGCCGCCAGGGCGATGGCGGCGGTCAGCAGGATCGCGCCAAGAACCAGACGCGACATCAGATCAGCTCGGCCGGATCGACGCCGCCGGCCGCGAGCGCGGCGGCCAGTGGAGCCAGTTGCGGTGCGTAGCGCCGCCACAGCCCCACCGAGCCGGCGTGGATCGGCTGGCGCACCTGGGCCGCGCTGGCCGTGGCGGCCGGCGCGGCGTTCTCGTAAAAACGCAGGCAGGCGTCCTGCCAGTCCAACCCGCAATGGGCGATGATCCGTCGACTCTGCGTCTCCTGATCCGTGACCAGGGCCTCATAGTCGACGTCGAGGATGCGGCCGGGCAGCACCGCGCGCCAATGGGCCATCAACCGACGATGGGCCAACATGTAGGCCGCCAGATCGTCGAGGTCATAGGCATAGGGACAGCCCATGCGGAACAGCGTCTTGTACAGGGCATAGCCACTGTCCATGGGATGGCGCCGCAGATGAATGATCTTGGCGTTGGGCAGGGCGCGGGCGATCAGGCCGATATAGAGGAAGTTCACAGGCGTCTTGTCGATGACCATCGGCCGCCGCGCGCCGCGACCAGACAGGCTGTCGAGATAGGCGCCGCCAAGCGCCGCCGGATCGAGGGTCGCAGAGCGACGGATTAGCTCGCCCTTGCCCCCGGCCTCGCCGGCCAGCCGCATCAGGGACAGGGCGAAGTCATTGATCTCGCCAAGACTTTCCACGGCGTCGTGCGAACTGATGATCCGATCGACCAAGGTGGTGCCGCTCCGCGGCAGGCCGAGCACGAAGATCGGCCCGACCTCGGCGCAGCCCTCGGGCGTTGACGCGAACAGCGCCGGGTTGAACACCCGCGCGATCTCGTCCATCGCCGCGACATCGGACTCGACCCGATAGCTAAGCAGGCCGCGCCGACGATCGGCGCCGCGCTTGAGCCATTGAAAGCTCTGTTCGTATTCGCCCAGGTCCTCGAACTCCTTGGCCAGGGCGTAGCACAACGCCACCTCGGCAGGCCCGGGTCGAGTCCGCGCCACGGCGTCGAGCAGTGCTGGAACGTGGTTGGCCTGCGCCGTCTGCCGCCGCAGTGTCGAACGGTTCTGCCACGCGTCGGCGTCAGCGGGATCGAGCGCGATGACGCGGTCGAGCAGGACCTCGGCCTCGCCGGTCAGGCCCAGAGCGATCAGGGCGGACGCCAGGTTGTAGAGGCCGCGTGGGTCGTCGGGGGTCAGAGCGACCGCGCGCCGGTAACAGCGCGCGGCCTCCTGGGATTTACCGCAGTGGGTGTAGTATTCGCCGAGCTGCTGCAAAAGGCGGGCGTCGTCCCCCGCCCTCGCCTCAATCAACGCCAGGCCCGAAAGCGCCTGGCCGACGCGGCCGTCACGGATGAGCGGGGCGATCATGCCCAGATCCTCCATCGCCTTGCTCCGCGCCACCAAGCCACCCATCCGAAATCTAGAAGCTGTAATCGACCGACAGACCGACGGTCCGCGGCAGGGATATGAACTGTTTCGAGGCGTTGCCGTAGTAACCGACCGACGGCCGGGTTCCCATGTAGGCTTCGGTGAACTCGCCCGTCACGCCAGGGTCGTTGAACAGGTTCTTGATGAACAGGGTCCCGGTCAGCGGCCCCTTCGTAAGCGAGGTCGAAGCGTTCCAGATCTGGAAGCCGGACAGGCGCGTATTGTACTTCGCCCCGCCGATCGCGTTACGGGTCGAGGATTGATAGTAACCACTGGCCCGAGCGACCAGGCGCAAGTCCCCGCCCAGTTTCCAGGTGTAGTCTCCCGCCAGCGTGACCGCCTGTTTGGGCGTGCCGGGCAGTTTCGAGCCATCGGCCGCCAGCACCGAGCCAAGCGGGCTGACGACAGCGGCGCTCAACGCCGCGTCGGTATAGGTGTAGCCGATCGCGTAGTGCAAAGCGTCGGTTGGCCGGCCGTCGATCGACGACTCCAGCCCAAAGGTCCGCGCCTTCCCGCCGTTCTGCACGACATAGAAGCCCCAGTTCGGGGTGGCGGTGTTGAGCTGGATGTCCTTCCAGTCAACATAGAACAGAGCGGCGTCATAGGTGATGGTTCCCCGCCGCCCCTTGATCCCAGCCTCGTAATTGACCACCGCGTCGGACTTGTAGATCTGCCAGCGCGGGTCCTCGGCGAAATTGCCGCTCAGCGGCACGGCGTTGGAGCCGCCCCGGCGGTAACCCTCGGAGACCGTCGCGTAGAACAGGCCCTTGTCGCTGAACTTCCAGGCCAGGTTGCCCTTGAAGAGCGCCCGGCTCTCCGACGACTCGAACCGCGCCGTGACCGGCTGGCTGAACGAGGTGTAGAGCGGCACGTCGATGAAGGTGTTGTTGACCGCCTTGTTGTCAAACCAGCGAACGCCGCCGGTCAGCGACAGGCTGTCGCTGGCGTGCCAGGTCAGTTCGCCGAACACGGCCTTGTCGGTGAAGTCCTCGTGGCGGCGATACTTGAAGTCCTGGTCGCTGGCCACCGCCGACGGAGCGCCGCTCCAGATGTCCCACCAGCGCTTGAAGCCGCGCAGATAGCTGCCCTGCGACGACATCAGGGCGTCGTCGTTGTAGTAGGCTCCGACCACATAGTCGAAGTCGCCGCCGGTCTTGGAAACCAGGCGCAGTTCCTGGATGGTCGCGGTGTCCGAATAGTTGCGCACAGCCGAGGCCATAGGACGCGGATAGTTGTAGTAGAAACTCAGAAAGCCGGCCTGGGCGTAAAAGCCGGTGTTCTCGCTGACACTCGTCCCCTTGTGCTCGTAGTGCGAGGTCGAAGAGGTCAGGGTGGCGAAGCCCAGATCGATGTTCATTTCCAAGCTAGTCAGGTTGACGTCTCGCGACGACGGTTCGAGCTGGACCGAGCCGTTCTGATAGTCGCCATAGGCCTTGCCGTACCCGTCGAGGCCATGGGTCACCTGACGGCGACCGCCGATTTCGTCCGACTGCTGACTATAGCTCAGGGTGGCGTCAAAGCGGTCGGTCGGCTGCCAGCGCAGCGCTACCCGCCCGAAGGTGATTCCAACCGTGTCGGCGTCCTTCTTGCTCGTGTAGCTCGCGTTCGGCGAAAGCAGTCCTTTAGGCGCCGCGGGCGCGCCCGAGCTGTCCAGAACATAGAGGTTCACATAGTCGGTCACGCCCGGATAGTCGATGCGGCTGACGGTGGCGCGCAGAGCCAGGGTGTCGCCCAGCGGCAGGTTCAGGGTCAGGTCGCCGGCCCAGCCGGCGCTCCCCGAGCCTTCGACCTTGCTGCCCGTTAGGCTCGCCGCGCCCTCGAACACGCCCAGTTTCGGGGCTCGGGTGATGTAGCGGACGGTTCCGCCCAGAGAGCCTGAGCCGTACAGCGTGCCCTGCGGTCCGCGCAGCACCTCGACCCGTTCGAGATCCTTGAGCAGGAAGCCGGCGAACAGCGGCGTCTCGTTGACATAGGTCGAGACCGGCGCGACGCTGGAGACCGCGTAGTCGCCCAGGGCGTTGCTGTCGACATTGATGCCGCGGATGAGCACATTGTTGACCACCCCGGCGTTGCGATAGCCCCGATCGACCACCGAGACACCCGGAATGCCGCGCATCAGTTCGGCGCTGTCAGCGATCTTGGCGGCGTCGATAGCGGCGCCCGACACCGCCGAGATGTTGTAGGGCACGTCCAGGACGCTCTGTTCGCGCCGGGTGGCGGTGACCACGACCTCGTCGATCGTGTTGGCTGCGCTGGCCTGGGCCATGGCCGCGCCCGCGGCGCCCAGACCCAACAGCAGGGCGCTGACCGACGCAGCCCCCCTGAGATTTGACTTGTTCATCCTGCAACCCCCTCGTTCATATCTATCGTTGTTGGTGAGCAATGGCGCGTCTGGCCCACCCCTAGGTCTTGACGACCTTCGAGGCCGGCTCGCTGCGTCGTTCGGATCGCGGCTTTTCCAGCGGCCCAGACCGGCGAAGGCCGGTGAGGCGGCGAAGCCGTCGCGGTACTGCGGATAGGCGATCGGCGTGTCGCGCAGGCTCTTCAACGGCTGGCCCAGCCCGTGCCAGCCGCGTTCACGAACCCGCCCGACTTGGTCGAGGTCAAGCTCGACGGCGATCACCTCATGGCCGGCGCCGGCCTGGTGAATCACCTCGCCGCCGGGGCCGAACACCGCCGATTTGCCGACTCCGAGCGATCCGGCCACGTTGATGTCGACGAAAAACACCTGGTTGGTCGCCGCGCTGGCCCGGGCGATGGCCAGTTCGGCGTCGCGATCGATGGTGTTGGTCATGCCCGGATGGAGAATGACCTCCGCGCCCAGCCAGGTCAGGGCGCGCGTGGTCTCTGGGAACCACATGTCGTAGCAGATCGACAAGCCGAACCGCCCGACCGCCGGAACGTCGAAGACCACGAACTCACCGCCCGACGCCACGCCCTGTTCGTAGGGCGTGAACGGATAGATCTTGCGATAGCGCGCGACCACCTGACCGGTGGGATCAATCACCGGCGCGGTGTTGTAGATGCTGTCGCCGGCGCTTTCGAACAGCGAGCCCGGCACAAGCCAGACGCCGGCCGCGCGCGCCGCTTCGCACATCTTCGCCTCGGCGGGCCCCGGCAAGGGCTGCGCCAGGCCGATCCCCGCGCCGAACAGGGTCAGTTCGCTGACCACGACCATGTCGACCCAGGGCAGGCGCGCCTTGACCGCCGCGATCTCGGCGGCGATCCGGTCACAATTGTCTCCCTTGGCCAGGTCAAGCTGCAGGCCGGCGATTCCGATGGAACGCATGTCGTCTTCCACTACGAGCCCGATGGCCCTGTGACGGAAGAGTGACGGCGCCGGGTGAAGTCACATAGCGCCAGTCGAAGACCATCGATGGCGCCAGTTTTTACTTACCGTCCCCGCCAGATGATATCTGGCGCCAGTCTTACACGGCGTCCGCGCGCCGGATGACGGCGGAGTCGACCAGCCGGCCATGGGTGTCGAACCAGCCAATGCGGTCGTCGACAATGACGGTGACAAAGCTGGCGATCTCGCCATAGGACCATTGGCGCCACTGTCGGCGCCACACGTCCTCCTCGACCCACCAACGACCGACGTCGCAATCCTCGTTGGCGTAGCCCGCGCGGCCGGTCATCCGACCGTCCGGGAGCAATTCAATCGTACAGGGGTCGCCATAGACGGTCTTGCAGAGCAAGACCGCACCGGACATGGCCGCGCGGAGCGCCTCCCCGGTCAAACGGCCCTCCGGCGTATGGGGGAAGGCGGGCTTGGCCCCGGGCAGGTCGCGCATCAGGTCGGCGAGCACCGCGACACCTTCACGGATTCGGTTGAGCGGCAGGCTGGTGACACCGAGGCGGAAGATGTTCGACGGCCCCTCGCCGCCGGCATAATAGGGTCCGACCGGTTCGATCAGCACGCCGCGCCGTTCGGCCTCGACGGCCAGGCTCTTGACGTCGAGATCGCTGGAGCCGCGCACCCAGTAGGCGGCCCCGCCGCGCACCGGCGCGATCGCCACAGACTGCTGCAGATAGTGGTTCAAGGCGTCTCGCAGCGCGGTGCGGCGTTCGCGAAACAACCGTCCCAGTCGCATCATCGTCGCATCATGGTGACCCATGGCGAGGAAATGGGCCACCGTGCGCTGATTGTTCAGCGGTGGGTGGCGCACAGCCAGGCCTCGCAAGCGTCGGGCCTCGGCGATCACCGCGGCGGGAGCGACCATGAAACCCAGCCGCAGACCCGGGCCCAGCACCTTGGACAAACCGGCGACATAGATCACCCGGCCATCGCGATCGAGGCTGTATAGGGCCGGGCAGGCCTCATCGAGATAATTGGTCTCGCAGGCGAAATCGTCCTCGATGATCACCATGTCACGGGCCGCCGCCTTCTTCAGCAGAGCGTCGCGCCGGGCCTGGGTCATCATCACCCCGGTCGGGAACTGGTGGCTGGGCGTGACATAGATAAGATCGCAGTCGTCGAGGCGACGATCAACCAACACGCCGTCGTCATCGACCGGTTGGATTACCGTGCGCCCGCCGCGGTCGGCGATCAGACGGCGCATGTCGGGATAGCCGGGATCCTCGATCGCGACAGTGACGCTCGGGTCGATCAACATCTGGCTGATCAGGGCAAGCGCCTGCTGAGCGCCGACGGTGATCAGGATCTCGTCGGGGCGGGCCTGGATGCCGCGTCGGGGTAGCACCTTGGTGCGGATTTCCTCGATCAGCATAGGATCGTCGGCGTCGCCGCTGTCGGTGGCCCACTGGGCGATGTCGGCGACGGTTAGGGCCTGGCGACTGGCCTCTCGCCACTCGGTCACGGGAAACAGCGAGGCGTCGAATACGCCGTCGATGAACGGATAGGGATATTGCCGCCAGTTGGGGATACGGCGCGAAGCCGGATCGCCGTCCGTCCCGGTCTTGAAACGCGCCCCCCAATGGGAGTCCGGCGCCGGGTCGCGTCCGCCAGCCACGGTCTCGACCGAAGTCAAACCCCGCAGCATGTCGTGATCAACGTAGATGCCGCTACGTTCACGGCTGACGAACAGGCCCTCGTCGAGCAGCTTCTGGTAGGCCAAGGTCACCGTGTTGCGCGCCACGCCCAGTTGCTGGGCCAGAGCGCGAGACGACGGCAGCCGACGCCCCGACGCGAAAGCGCCGGCGCAGGCGGCCTCGACCAGCTTGCGACGCACCTGATCCTGAAGACTCAAATCACTGTCAGGATCGAGGAAGATGAGCGGCCCAGCCATGCCAAGATCTTCACCCGAGCCGAGGCTCGACGTCCAGCGTTTCTCCCGAAGCCCGCCGGGTGTAGAGCGCGCTCTACACCCGAGGCGGACGGGCAGCCTGGGCGAGGCAAAAAGGTGCGGCTGAACAAGGCCGCGCCGCCCGTCCCCAAAAAGAATGGCCGCAGAGCCTACGGAGACGATAGTCAGGGGATATGAGTGAAGGCGTCACAGACAGTCGTGTCGCCCGAGGAAGCGCGAGTCCGCGGGAACGGCTTGCGGCCGTAATCGCCCGTTCGCTGAAACGACCAGACTAGCTAGCGGCGACAACCAATGCTGGCCTTGATCCTATCAACCTTCCTCAAAGCATCGATCACCTCGCCTCCGCTCGTGGGTCATCCAGAACCAGAAGGCGCCGGCGGCGCTTGGCTTGAGCTCAAACGCCAGGATCGAGATGCTGCTTGTCGCTGGCCCGGTGGATCTGCTCATCCCGCGGCTTGAAGGCAGCGCTCAGCCAGACCAAAGGTCCATCGACGGCGCGCCCGATGGCGATCCATTTGCATGTCAGGCCCAAGCGAGCGCCGAAACAATCGCCTCCCGCCCCGGCGCCTGATCCGCCCGAGGAAATTTTTCAGAACGATGTCGATTTTCGACGCGCGCCTTCGTCGTCCCGATCAGAGGCCGAAAGGCACGCGCGGCAAACTCGGCGGCGCCTGATTGCTCTATCGAAAGGAAAAGAGGCGATGAGAGAGTTGATCCTAAAAATGTCGATGTCACTCGACGGTTTCTTAAGTGACTTGGATGGCACGAACACATGGATGTTCGGCTCCGATCCGGCGTCGCAGGCCTGGGCCGTCGAGACGACATGGAACGCCAGCCTGCGCATCATGGGCAGCCGCAGCTTTAGAACGCGATCTTCAGGTCGATCACACTGCGCGCTTCCATGAGCGTCGCGATCTGCTGGTCGAGTTTCTCGCGATGTTCGACCAGCAGGCGCACGCGCAGGCTGGCGGTCTTGCCGCCTTGGGCGGTGAGCGCCGATGATGCCGCCCAGACCCAACATCACCATCTGGCCCGTCAACACTTCCAATGGGCGTGGAAACAGCGCCATCCGCTGACTGTTCGGCGCCGCCAGAAAGGCGACATTCGGCGCCGCGTTTAGACGTCCGCCCAAGATCCTGACTTGGTGACGCGTCACGAATATCAAGTTTCCCCTTGTGGCGTGGAGCGACTGCTGCCTGCTTATCCTTCCCAAGGAGGCCTTGACCTGCCCAACCGCCCCGCCGGATATGGACGCTCGGGCTCAAGACGTCCGATTCGAGCCGGGAAGTGCTGGTCGATGCCGCCCAAGTGCGAACAGGCGGACAAGAACGATGGCGCCAGGCCGACAAACTACCCCAAGCTACGCAAGACCCCGCCAGCGTTTGAGCCGACCCACGCCGGCTTGGAAGATCTGGTCGCCGCGCTCGTCACGGATGGCTTTGGCCGTCTTGCTCGGCGTCACTCTTTTCGGAACGGATGCCATGGCCGTCGAACAACCCGCCTTTAAGGCCGTCCTCCATGAGGGTGCCTTCGAAGTCCGTGACTACCCCGCCCTGGTGGTCGCCGAGGTGACCGTCAGCGGCGATCAAAAGGAAGCGGCCAGCAAAGGCTTTCGCTTGCTCGCCGGATATATATTCGGCGGCAATAAACGCCGCCAAAGTATCGCCATGACGGCGCCGGTAGCCCAAGTGCCGACAAGTGAAAAGATCGCCATGACCGCGCCGGTCACCCAGATCCAGAGCGCGGGCGAATGGGTCGTGCGCTTCACGATGCCGAGCGCCTATTCAATGGACACGCTGCCCGAACCAAACGACCCCAAGGTGCGCCTGCGGGTGCTCCCGCCGACCCGCTTTGCGGTGCTGCAATTCTCCGGTCTGGCCGGGAAGGACGACGTCGCCGCCAAAACCGCCGAGCTCGAAAGACGCGCCGGAGGACACCACCTGCGCGCCATCGGCCCGGCGTCGCTGGCCCAGTACGATCCCCCGTGGACCCTCTGGTTCATGCGGCGCAATGAGGTGATGCTTCCTGTCGCGCCCTGATGGCGCGAAAGCCGCTTAACAGATAGCCGCGGCCTAAGCTCAAGGATTGCAGCTCTGACATCGCCCAGGATCCGCGGTCGTGGCGTTCGTCGCCGGGCGTTCTAGCCGGCAATCGCAAGCCTGGCAGGCGAAGACCTCCGCGCGAATCACCTGCGTCGGCTCCCCGCACCCTTCGCAAGGCAGACCGGCAATGCGTTCGGTGACATCAAATCCGGGATGTGCGCAGGCCGGGCATTGACTGCGAAACCGGCGAACAAGGTCGCTGGCCGCGCGCTCGATCGCCCGCATCCGGGTGGGATTGCGGTGGGCGCGCATGTCCGCCTCGACGAAAGCCGCCCCGCATTTGGCGATGACCTGACCAAAGGTTTTTTCAAGAGCGGCGTGGTCGACGACATCCTTGAACAGGGCGAGACTGGACGCGGGCTTTCCGTCGAGACAGCCCATGACGATCAAGCCATGCTCAGGAAATTTGGACCGTTCAGCAAAGGCGGACGCGGCTTCCATGTCCGAGACGACCGCATGGCTACAGTTGGTCTCAGGGCTCGCTAAGTGGCCCGTCAGTTCGAGGTCGAACGGGAGGAAGGGGATTTGGGGTGCGGGCCGAAGCTGCCCTCGCTGGCGACGCCAACGCGAGCATAGGGCGCGTAGTCAAACCCTGCGGCGATCCTGGCCCTTGCCGCGTCGAGTCGGGAGCCGGTCCGCTCGACATCCCGGCTGAATGTGCCGAAGCGGTCGGTGTTCAACCCCATCGCGAGCGCGCCCCTGAGGCCCAGGCCTTGCTCAAGCACCGGCCCGATCGCGCGGTCCTGGCCCGCCGAGAACAACATGACAGGGTTGCGGGCTTCGGCGACGGCTTCACGCAGAATGTGGATGGATTGCGATTCCAGCCACGACAGTTGAGAACCGGCGAGTTTCACGGCTCAGACCGCCATCTTCAGAGGCACGACTGGATCGGCGGCGACGCTCATCGCGGTCCATTGCAGATCGCCGGCATAGCGCCAGGCCATCCTGCCGGCCTCATCGAGGGCGAAGAGATGCAGCCAGCGATTGTCGAACAGCGCGCGAACGCTGTCGTGACGCCCGAGGATCTCGGTCATCGCTTCGCGCGGCGCTTCGATGCAGACAGACAGACGAAGCGGTTCGTGGACGTAGCGCTCTCCGTCATGGACCGATTGCCAAGGGAGACCGGCCCGCATCACGCCGCCATTCCCCTCAATCACACCGATGCCGCCGGCGACGTTGTGCAGCAGCTTGTTGCCGCCGCCGAACACGTCCGGCGCCACAGTCGAGCCGTAATATTGCAGGCTGATCCAGCTCGCGACGACCACGGGCGCCGTCAGGATCAGTTCCAGAACGCCAAAGTCCCGGTCGATCTTCCAGTCATAGTCATGAAGGAAGGCGCGCCCCTCCAGGGTCTTGCCCGCTGTTCGCCGACGGGGCGCGGCAATGAACGCCTTGCAACCGGCCAGCGCCCATTCCGGGCGCACCTCAGCCCAGTCCCGGCTCCGCCCCTTCAGACTCCCCTCGCCTGACGCTCTGGGCAGGCGTAGCGCCCGTTCGCCTCTTGAGATGACGCCGGCCGCCTTCAACCAAAGCTCCGCCTGGCGGATATCGGCCTGATGGGGCGCGGAGGAATGATCGTCCGCATACAGCGTGACAGCGTCCGTCGTGGTGTCATGCAGAGCGCCGAGGAACAGGGTGTCGGCTGGAATCTCGATCCCTTCCGGCGCCAGGCCAAAGCGCACCTGTGGGTCATTCAGCAAGGTCGCCAGCAGCCGCGCATTGACCTCACCCGAATAGCCGCCGCAGGCCCCGCAATGCAGCCCACTGGCGTGGGGGTTGTTGACCACGTTCGCGCCGTGTCCGGCCAGAAGCACAAGGCGTGCGAAGTTGGTTGTGAGCGACATGGCGCGCAGCACCGTCTCGGCGGTCTTGGTTCGCGTTGCGAGATCGAGAGCGGGATCAAGACGGGGCGCGGGATCGTTCGGCGCGGCCGAGGCGTGAAGTCCCAGGGCGTCACAGACGAGTTTGCCGGCATAGATCGGTCCCGTCGCCTCGACGAAGGCGAAGGACGAGATCGCGGCGAGCTTGAAGCGACCCCAGGCCCGCTTCGCGCGAGCCTTGAATCGCGCCGACTGGTCCGCGTCGGCGTCATCGGGGCCGCCCGAACAAGTGGTCACGCCCGGATTGAGGAGCACGGGCAACCGGTGCTCCCGCACATCGGACGCAAAGCGCCGATGCGAGGCCGTCAGGCCGAAGAAGCCGGCGAACCCCAGGGTCTGGATGTCCGGATTCACCGATTCCAGCGCTCGCCGAAACACCTCGGAGCGAACATCGATGCAGAAGGCGGCCTGGAGCACGGGGCGGCTCACCGTCGCGTCGGTCCCTGGCGCAGCAAGCGCTTCAGCCAAAGCCCGTTGCGCGGCCCGTTCCGCCGCCTCCTGGAGAATGGCGTCCACGACCTGGTCGGCGGTCGGCGTGACGGGCGACGCGTGCGAGGCGACGACCGCCTTCCAGCGATCTGCGATCTTCTGCTCATAGCGGTCGAACAGAGCCGCTTCCCAGATCAGGCGGATCGCCAGGAAGTCGGTGATGGTCGCGTCCGCGCCGCCGCCCAGTTCCGCCTGCCAGCGCTGATAGCGGGCATATTGCGCCCAGCCGCCCAGTGTCACCAGCAACTGGTGGAAATAGGTTTCCAGCGCCTCGGCCGGAATTGCGATCCGCTGCGCCACGCTCGCGACCGCGGCCGAAGCCGTTTCCGGGGCCTGCGAGACATGGGTGGCGAAACCCGCCAGGCCGACGATCTCGGGCGTCAGATCATGGGTCGCGACGGCGCGCCAGGCGGCGAAGGCGCCGCGACCGCGTGGAGCCGCCCAGAGCGCCTGGCCCTCGTCGAAATATCCCGCCGCCCAGGCGCCGAAGCGCTCGGCGATCAAGCCCGGCCAGTCGATCCCCGAAGCTTCGGCGGCCAGGTCGGCGATCGTCGGCAGCGCGCCGGTTGTGGGGCTCGGAGCCTGAACAGCGGACTTCAGCGCCGCAAGGTTCGCCGGGCGCAGCGCCGACGGCGCGCTCGCCAGAGCGTCCAATAGATCGACGTCGGTGATCACGCCGCTGGCGATCCGCGCCGCGTACCAGCTTCGCGGCATCGTGACGGGCGCGCCCGCCACCCGTTCCAGACGGGCGCCGACCGTGGCGAGACTTTCATGGGCCTGCCCCAGGAACGGATTAACCGCGACGCTCGACGCCAAGGGCCAGACTGGAGGGATCGCCCGGGCGGCGCGATCGGCGGCGGCATCCAAGTCCGGCGCCATGCGCGAGCTTGAGATCTCTGCATTCGTCATTGTTCTTCCTTCGGGCAGATCAGGTTGCGTTGCGCAGACGCCAGCCGCGCAGCAGTCGGTCGAACACCGCATTGGCGTAGAAGCCGTTGGAGAGGTGCACGCGCAGCCCCGCGGCGGCCGGGTGGTAAGCCCAGAGGGGGAACATCGCCTGGACCACGGCGACGAGGCCAAAACTGATCACCGCGAGTACGATCAGCGCCCACTGCAGCGGACCCGGGGCTGGGGCGGCGGGCAGCACGCCGGCGGTCAGCCAGACGGCGAAGACCTGAAGCGCGAAGTAGCTGACGGACGTGGCGATGGCATAGACGATCGTGCGTTGGGTCAAGGCCCTTGGGGCCGCGTCCGCCAGACCCTGCGCCAGCATGTAGGCGACGCCGAAGATCAGGATGGCGCCCAGCGCGATGGCCTGCGGCGACTTGTGCTGGAAGCCGAAGCCGAACCCGACGACGGCATAGATCGCCAGAGCCAGAAGAAAAGCGCGCCCGACCGCGCCGGCCTTGGGAATGGCCACGGGACCGGGCCTGCGATTGGCGGCGATCAGGTCGACCGCGCCGCCGGAGGCCAAGAAGGAGTGCGCCTTGTAGAGCGAATGGGCCACGATGTGCAGCAGGGCCAGCGGGAACAGCCCTAGCCCGCACTCCAGGATCATGAACCCCATCTGAGCGACCGTCGACCAGGCCAGCGAGGTCTTCACCGCGGGCTGGGTCAGCATCACCAGGCCGCCGAACAGCGCGGTGAATCCGCCGATCATCACCAGGACCGCCAGGATGCCCGGGGCCAGCAACATCACGTCAGCAAAGCGGATCAGCAGAAACCCGCCGGCATT